>JBGCDF010000241.1:0-5285 GCA_045105095.1 Crocinitomicaceae bacterium
GAAATCGTCAATGGCGAAAACGGATTGCTAGTTCCAGTAGATATCACTTCAAAGAATTTATCCGACAACATTCGCGAATTCATTGAGTCTACCGACGATGCTCAGGAGAAGAAGCGTAAGGCGGCTTTGGCAACTTGGGAATCAAACTACAATTCGGAATTGAATTACACGAAGTTCGCTCTGAGGCTTACTCAGATGGAAGGATAGTACTTAAATCATCATCTAGTTCAAATTTCATTATTTTCGACTTTCTTAACTCATTGCTCAACTATGAAGAAACAATTGGTCATTCTGAACATTCTAGCAGTAGCGTTCTTTTTCGCGTGCTGGTTTTTGCTTGGGTTCGAACTGAGTGATCCCATGATGTTCAAAACGGCCGACTCTGAGAGTTATTTGGCCGTAGCTGAGTGGATTTTTGGTGGCGAAGAAACGTTTAGTACGTCTACGCGACCAGTTTTATATCCAGCCTTGCTTGGAGGAAGCTACTTCGCTTTTGGGGAAATTGGAGTGTGGTTGCTGCATTTTGCATGCTGGTTACTTTCAATAAATCTGACGTTTATTAGTACTCAAAAGTGGTCTAAAAGTCCGATTGTAGCATGGATCTCTGCTGTATTGATATTGGGGAATCTTTCTTTCATTTCCCTGACGTTTCACGCGCTCACTGAAGTCGTAACTACTGCTTTGTTGTCGGTTCTATTCTATCATGTTGTTTCATATTGGAAGCGATACAATGAAGTTCAGTTCGGAGTAAAATTGCTACTCATTTTTGTTCTGTTGACATTAGTGAAACCTGCTTTTTTCTACCCAACAATTGTATGCCTGGTGCTGATGTTGTTTGCTTACAGAAAGATGTATTTACAAGCTCCAAAAAGACTCATTTATCCGATTCTGGTGATCGTTCCAATTCTCCTTCAAATGAGTATCGTTCAATCCCATCACGGTAGTTTCAAAGTTTCGAAAATTGCTGGTATTACATTTAAGTATTACTATTTTGCCCAATGTGTTCGTACGATAGAAGGGATAAATGAACAGGAAAGCAAAGATTTTGTGGAACCCATGACTTCCAGCGAGCAAATGGACTACCTGCTTGATAACAAAGGTGTATGTGTAAAACAGTTTGCAGAGAACGTTATCTTGAATATGAAAGCGGATCCAGACTTCCTGAAGAAAGAATATTCAAAGGGATCGGACGTAGCTTTCAGCTATATGCGATTGTACAATTTGTTTGGCTTATGTGTGAATCTTCTGGGAGGGGCACTCTTGAGTGTTTTATTCTTGAGAGCATTTTTTAAACGAAATCGAGAAGTGTGGGTTCCATTACTCTGTGTTGGTGGATAGTTGTTCTATTTTTTATTCACAACTGGCCTCTCTTTTTGGCAAGGAGATAGACTCGTTTTACCTGCGATAGCCTTATGGATACCTTTGTATTCAGTGCTTTTCTACAAATTTGTTTCAAGACTCAGATCGAAATAAGTTGTATCCATCGAACTCAAATCTGTTCCTTCCTTCAAGAAGTTATCGAACCAAACCGAAAAAGCCCTCGCACCTTTCTCGTTGAGATGTTCAAGGTCGTAAAAGTTGGAATTATCTAGTTTGACTTTGGAGAAGTCCATGAATGCAAGTGAGGAAAAATACTTCTTTCGGATTGCCTGATACAACGATTCATTCGCGTATCCACGGTAGCTAGTGTGCAAGGGACTTCGAATGAGCACAACCTGTTTGCCTTTTTCTCTGCATAGTTTGACAATCTTTCGAAGGTATTCCACATTCACTGCTGAAAGTAGCGTGTCCTCCTTTATTTTTCCTTGCTTTTTAGCATCGGTGATTAAAGAATCAAGTGTCCTTGGATCAGATGGAGGTTTCGAGATAGGACTTTCATTGATATACGTATAATTTTTAGAAACGATTCGCCCCATGTTGTCTTTAGCAGAAAATGAATTGCTCGTGATAAATCCTTTAAAATTGTTTGAGGCGAGTAAGGTCTTTTCCTTCATATTCATGAATGGAGCGTACTTCGGATATCGATGATTCATGTGCTCGTCATCCCATGTCCATTCATCCATAATCGGTGAGACCTGATTGTTTGTGAATTCGATGAACACGGTTTCAATGGACGGGTTTTGTTCGAGTACGTACTTCGTCTTAAAATAAGTATAGAAGTACGATTCACCTGATCCGGATAAGTTGGCCAAATCCTGAATGAGTGTGTCGTTAAAAGAACATTCTGAGTGCGAGTGCCCAATGATGATGTGTTTCGGGTTTTGCGTCAACTTGAAGTCTGCTCGTTTCTCTAAAAAGTACTCAGGAACTTCAATCAGTAATACTGTTATTACCAGAAGTAATAGCGAAAAGACGAGGGTTAATTTTACAAACTGCCGCATAACTAGAATTGAAAGTAAATAAACTCTTGTTGTTTGCCATGAAAAAGAATAATCATGAGGCATAGCGTAGCGTAAACAGACCACCTGATAGCCCGTCTTTTGATATTCGCGACGTTTGATAATCCGAACTGACCATCGCGGCCCATCCATTCAACCGCGAGGAATAGCGCAACGAGCAGAAGGATGGTTTTTGGGATGATAGCCAGACCAGTTTCCGGTTCGATTATGTAGGGAAGCGAAAACAAGGAAGATGAGAACATATTTGCGATGTAACTGATCGCGTGTTCCATGTTATCGGCACGGAAGAAAATCCACGCAAAGACCGTCAATCCAAATGTGAATAAGATCATTCCGAGATCTTTAAGACTGGGAAGAAAGGTGTTCTTCGAAACAGTCTCAATATTCACACGATTTCTATTCGAAAGAAGTAAAGGAAGGAAATAGACGGCGTTAAGTGCCCCCCAGACGACAAACGTCCAGTTAGCGCCATGCCAAAAGCCACTAACAATGAAAATGATGAAAGTATTTCGAACCTTCATCCAAATGGAGCCTCGACTACCGCCCAATGGAATGTACAAGTAATCTCTGAACCAGGTTGAAAGTGAAATGTGCCAACGTCTCCAGAATTCTGCAATATCTCTGGAAAAATAAGGGAAATTGAAGTTTTGTTTTAGATCGAAACCAAAGAGGCGAGAGGTACCAATTGCGATATCCGAATACCCAGAGAAATCACCGTAGATTTGAAATGCGAAGAGCACTGCGCCAAGTACTAGGGCGCTTCCGGAATAATCAGCCGAATTATTGAATATGATGTTGGCATACTCGGCACAATTATCCGCGATGACTATTTTCTTAAACAATCCCCAGAGTATTTGACGCATTCCATCAACAGCGTTGGAGTAGTCAAACTTTCGCTTTTGATAAAACTGTGGTAGCAGGTTAGAAGCTCTTTCTATTGGGCCTGCAACAAGCTGCGGAAAGAAACTGACAAATGCAGAAAAAGCGATAAAGTCTTTGGTTGGTTTCAGTTTTCGTTTGTACACATCAATGCTGTAACTAAGCGTCTGGAAGGTGTAAAAGCTGATTCCAACGGGCAGAATAATATCGAGTGATCCGGCTTTCATTTCTACTCCGAACAAGGAGAATACATCGACAAAGCTCTCCACGAAAAAGTTGTAGTACTTGAATAAGCCAAGAATCCCCAAATTAACAACGATACTCGTCCACAGCAGCACTTTTCTACGGGCTTTAACTTCTTGTTTGTCAAGTCCTCGCCCGACAAAATAATCCACTACCGTACTGGCACAAATAAGTAGCAGAAATCGCCAGTCCCACCAACCGTAGAACAAATAGCTCGCACCAACGATTAACAGATTCTGAGCCAATAGATTCTTCTGCGTGACGAACCAATAAAGTATAAATACTATCGGCAGGAAAACGGCAAAATCTATCGAGTTGAATAGCATGCTAAAACATTAATTTTTCGTGTAAAAAAGTACTAGTTTCTGAACATACTGCTCAATACCAAATTCTTCGGCGCGTTTTCGTGCATTTCGGGACAATTCCTGATAACTTTTGGGAGTGTTGATCATCTCAGAGATTGCTCTCGTGAAATCTTCAATTTCTTCTGAGGGAATGATTCGACCATTCACACCGTTTTCAATAATATCGTTTTCGGGTAAACAATCAGTGGTGATAATCGGAATTCCATTTGCTCCGGCCTCGATGAATACCATTGGAAGCCCCTCGTATTGAGATGTGTGAATCATCAAGTTTGCCTGATGATAAATGGGTTGTAAATCCGCTACAAGCCCCATCATTTCTACATGTACCTCTAAAGATAATTGCTGAATTTTTGCTCTGCAATTTTCTAATTCTGGTCCAATTCCAGCAATTTTTAGGTGAAAAGGAATGCCAATTTCTTTGAGCCGATGAGCGATGGAAATGGCAATTTTCGGTCTCTTCACTTCGTTGAGACGTCCAATCCAAATCAGCTGAAGGACTTCGCCCATTTCTTTCATTGATGAGGTCGCTTTCGGCAGTGGAATGGCATTCGGAAGTGTGATGACATGGCCAACTTGAATTTTTTCCTTGTGCAAACGTTGTGCTCCAGCCGAACAAGCGATGAAGCTCGTACCAAAGGACGTATAACGCGCGATCAACCATTTATACTCGTAGCGATTCGTCCACATGCTTTTCGAAGTAATCCGATTCAATTCGAAGCCATTGTAATTTTCTATTTTGCTATTGTGAAGATGGGAAAAATAGCGAGCTCCTTCAACGTGATAGGAGTGCGACAGTATATCACCAAAGAACAGATGGCTGTGGATCACATCTGGCTTAAATTGATTGACGAAATCAACGTATTTCGCATTTTCTATGTGGTTCTTCTTATACAAAGACAGGTGAAAAGAAACTCCTCCTCCGACAACGGAAATACGATCGTCGAGCTCTGATTGGTATTCGTTCTTATTCTGAATTAAATAGATCGACACCTTGTTGCCAGGATCTTTCACGAGTTCGTTGCACGTGTTTACCACGACTCGCTCGGCACCGGCTCTCATAAGTGAAGGAATGACAAATAGAATGTTCATGTCGATCAGTTAAAATAATGAATTTCGCAATTACAGTTTCCTGACTTACCGTTCACTCTCTATTGCGAAAGCCAGTTTTATCAATGATTATTTCTTTTTCTAGGTTCTCAACGTGATACACACTTTTCAGTCCTTCCCAAGGTGCTGTGCTACCATCCTTGCGCCACAAATTGGATTTAAAATTCATGAAATGAAGGTACATAAATTTCCTTCCCTGATCTCGATTGTTAGATACTTCTCCTTGCGAATAGTACCATTCATCTGGCTGATCACTATTTACGGATCCATCCAGCCAAGGTAAAGGTGTGAA
>JBGCDF010000242.1:0-3583 GCA_045105095.1 Crocinitomicaceae bacterium
GATCTCAACGATGTTCCTGATGTTGATAAGAAAGTTATTCCAGTTACGGGGAATCTTGATGATGCGATTAAGCGGACGAAACAGAGCTTTAAAAATAAGCCCTATAAGTTAGGGAAAATTGACTGTTACCAGTATGTTGAGTCCATTGTAAGGAAAGCAAATCCTGGTGCGAGTATAAAAGGTAGTTCTAACTTAGATAGATTTAATAGTATGTCATGCTCTTAAACAAAGAAGAATTTATTGAGGAAATCAAGCGAAAGTTTGACACTGAAATTATTAAGTCTGACGAACCTGTTGATTTTGAAAATACGTATTCGATTGATAGGGAAGGGAAAATTAATTCCTTACGTCTTATGGAATTGCCAATAAGAGATCTGAGTGTACTTTTTCCTATTTCCGATAGCTTAGTTGAATTATCTCTTTTCGAGTGTGAGATTGTGGATTTATCAGGGTTAGGGAAGTTCACTCAACTCGAATCCTTGGACTTAAGTCTGAATGATATCTCTAGTGTATTGGGGATTGAGAAATTAGTAAAACTTAAGAGTTTAAGATTATCTGGTACAGCAATAGATTCAGATAGTAGGTTTGAAGAGTTCTATGCACTAAATAATCTAAATTATCTGGACTTAGATTATAGTAAAATAACTTCTATTAGAGGGCTGCACAACCTTGAAAAATTAGAAACGCTAATAATTGGTAGTACTGAAGTAAGTCATTTCGATGATATTGAGGAAATGCCGAACCTTAGATGCCTAGATCTTAATTGTTGTCATAATATTGACTTCTCGAGGATTTCGAGCTTACAAAATATTCCCAACTTAGAGAAGTTAAATCTATCTAGTACAGGCATGTCAAGGTTGATAGGCTTGGATAATCTCACTTCCTTGAAAATACTAAACATAAATGCATGTGATTTAGAGAAAATTCAAGGGCTGGAAAATTTAGTTAATTTAGAAGATTTAGATCTATCAGATAATCTAATTACCAAGATAGAAGGACTTGATGCTTTGATAAATCTAAAATCGTTAAAATTAAGTTACTACCTAGGTTATTCTGATTCCCCAATTTCTAGAATAGGGGGAATTTATCATTTGAGCAAATTAGAAATCTTAGATTTGTCTGGTAATCAAATCGAAAAATTGGAGAATGTGCCAATTACTAATTTGAAAAAGCTAAATGTTGCCTCAAATAAGATTAAGGAGGTAGATTATGACTGGTTGAAGTCTTTACAAATCTCGTGTGAGGTAAATCTGAAAAACAATCCGCTTCAATTGGATGCAGAACGAATTCCATTAAATGTTTCTGTAAAAGTTTAACATGAAAAAATGGATCGAATATCAATCCGAAAACGGAGAAACCTGGGGAATACTCAAAGACGCTTCTGATTTGCCGGAAAATGAATCAGATTCCATTTCCCAAAACGGGAACCACGCAGTTTTCAGAAAAGAAATGGCAACAACCGATTATGTGCAGGTAACGTTGGTTCCTGCAGCTCGAGTAATTGATGACGTTAAAGGTCAAATTGGAAGAGAAAAAGAATTGGTAACTATATATTAGTTTACACTATCTAATCGTGCATTCCCAAAAGAAGAGGCGCTGAAAATCACAAGTTATTTTATAGGAATCAATAAGAAGCAAGCAGAAAGAATCTGGAAGGCGAAGAAACTCGGAGAAGCGAACACGTATCGACTAGACAGATAAACATTTTTTTAGCAAGATGAAAGTTCAAACGAGATCATCGCTCTCCTCCCATTCGGCAACGAAGAAACCTACTCCTTCACAAATCGCTCCACAGAAACAGCCCCATTCTCATGTTGAATGCTCAACAAATACATCCCTTCCGCTAAATCTTCAACAGAGAAACTATTCTCACCAACGAAAACTGTTTGTTCTGAAACAACCGTTCCATTCATCCCTGCAACAGTCGCAACACCTTCCAAAGAAGACGTTACCGTTAGTATATCAACCGTAGGATTCGGAAATACTGAAACTTTCGGAACCTCATTTTCCTCAAGACTCGCTTCTGATTCGGGTTTGTATACTCGAACGTAATCAACTTCCAATTGAGTAGGGAAGGAGGTTGTCGCATCCGGATATCCTGGCCAGTTTCCTCCAACCGCTAAGTTCAATATCAAGTAAAACGGCAAGTGGAATTCCGCCGTACTCTGTGTATTGTTAGCAATTGAAAGGTAGTGATACTGGTTTCCATTCAAAAACCAACGAATTTCAGTATCGTTCCATTCGATTGAATAGACCTGAAAGTTCGTGGGATTCACCACTGACGAGTTTCCGTTGTAGTTGTGTCCATTGTTATGCCAGTGCGCCGTTCCATGAATTGCCATCTCATTATTAATGTGCTCCATCACATCAATTTCTCCGCAGTAAGGCCAGCTAACCTGATCGATGTTCGATCCAAGCATCCAAAAGGCAGGCCAAATTCCTTGTCCTAGCGGAACCTTAATTCTCGCTTCAACCTTTCCGTATTCTACTTCAAAAAGTCCCTTGGTAATGATTTTTCCAGACGTGTGAGAATTCGAACCAAACTGCTGATCTCTTGCTTCAATGATTAACGAACCTCCAGATACTGTCAGGTTGTCTCCATTTGTGTAGTACTGAAGCTCATTATTCCCCCAGCCCGAGCCGCCAATATCATTTTGCCATTTGGTTTGGTCGAGGGCTGTTCCATCAAATTCATCAGACCAAATTAATGTCCATTGTGCTTGACCTTCAAACACTGTTAATCCAAATAATGCGATAATGACGATCAGTCTACTCATACTATTGTTTTTTTGAAAGGAGCACACTTGTTTGTCTCTCTTTCGTGTTAATTCATGCAATCTATTCCTTCACAATTCGATGAACTGAAGAAGCTCCGTCTCGATAGACGGTTAAATAATAAACGCCTGGAGTCATTTCTTCGATCGAAACGGATCCGTTTGTGGAGTTAAATTCATTTTCAATTACTTTTTGTCCAACTACAGAGTAGATTACAACATTTCCAATTGCCGTTTCATCTTTGATGTAAATCACGTCTGAAGATGGCACGGGAAAGACAGAGAGCGCATCGAATAATTCTTCGTTGATACTCGCTTCAGCGCATGTGTTACACTGATCGAATGTGTTGTTTACATCTCCATCGCCGGAAATCCACAGTCGGTTAGCATAGGTTGAAAAATCCGTAATTGGTGCGCAATCTCCTCCATTCACCATGTGTGTAACAAGATTTTCTTCCGTTCCATCGATGACGAGTATGTACTCGAAGGAATCCGCAGGGGCTGGACTAAATGTAAAGGTCCACGTACCATTTCCGTTGTCAACTGCGTCTGGTCCTGCGTTTGGATCCCAATTCCAGATAGGACCTGTAAGACCCAGTTCATTGAATATTAACGTCGTATCACAAACCTCAGTAGTAATGACCAAATCATCGACATCACACGAAACACAGCGATCGTAGTTGATGCCAGTAACGTTGCCATTACCAACGTTCCAAATTCGGTTAGCGTAGCTAAAGTAATCCGTGACAGGGGCGCAGGTTCCTCCAAATAACATGTCTTGAATGAGGTTTTCCTGAACACCGTCAACA
>JBGCDF010000243.1:0-6564 GCA_045105095.1 Crocinitomicaceae bacterium
AGAGTGGCTCTTAGGTAAGATTTTTTATATCCGATCGATCGACAAATCAACTGGAGACAAATTACTTGAACGATTCAATAAACTCACTTGGGAAGTATAAGTTGTTTAATGTCAATTTTGAATTATGATTTCAAATAAAAAAACTGGCAAAAAACTGGCAAAAACAAAAAAAGACTCTCAGAGCACTTCTGAAAGCCTTTGTTTTACTAGTGGTCCCACATGGGCTCGAACCATGGACCCCCTGATTATGAGTCAGGTGCTCTAACCAACTGAGCTATAGGACCCGTTCACTTCAATTGATTCATCAATTTCAAGTGAGCGTGCAAAGTTAGCATACTCAGCGAAATTGTCAAACTAAATCAAACGAACTTTTCACTCAACTTTATACATGTTCAAGCCACTCCTATCACTAGGGCACATAAACCAATCGAAAGAAGAACACCCAAAAATCCATAATTCTTGCACGTTCATCGAAATGCGATTGGAAAGATCAAACTCTTTTTTTATAATCTCACGGAGAATTATTAGATTCGACGACGACAACAGAACTACAACTACGATAAATATGTACTCCCAACCGATTTTCATTCTGGATGATGAGGAAATCTTCTCATTTTCGATGGTGCACTACCTGAATAAAGCAGGATACACGGACATTTCTACCTTTACGAACTCAGCCGATCTTTTCACTAAAATGAACAGACAACCATCTGTGCTCATCCTTGATCACTTTTTGCAAAACGAACTTGGGTTGGATATTCTCGAGCAAGTAAAACAAACGAATCCTGACACCAAGGTAATTTATCTCTCTGCACAGAAAACGGCGTCCATCGCGATTCGAGCACTGAAACTTGGAGCATTTGCCTACCAAGAGAAAAGCATAACGGATATTAAACAGATTATTGAATTAATTCAGTCCGAAGAAAACGTCGAATTTGCCATGGCGAAAGTTTAAGGCGCTCAATTCAAAAACACTTTCTGGAATAACACGCCGAGAGCGACAGCAATTAGGATCAGACTGAATACCTGGCGTAATAGTTTGCCCGAGAAATAGCGTTGCAAGTAAGTTCCCAGTAACACACCCCCTACTGTAAAAAACGTGATGAGTGAAACGAGTGTCCAATCAACCCCTCCTTCAACAGCTATTTGTGGGTTGAATGCATCTCCCACCAACGCAACAGCAGATTGAATCGATATAATGAACATGGACGTTCCGACAGCCTTTCGGATATCCATCCCTAATCGAATTAGAATTGGAACGATGATAAATCCTCCGCCTGCTCCAATAAAACCACTCAAAAATCCAGTTAGCATTCCGAAGAGTACAATGATTAAGTTCGAAGCTGGCTCAGAAGACGGTTTTCTCTTCGAGAGCAAAGTACGAATGGCTGTAAACAACATCACCGCAACTAAAAGAATCGCAATGATGAGCTCTAACGATAACTCCAATCCGAAAAGTTGAAAGGACTCTGGAATAGCTGGGAGAATATAACTTCGAATGGTAAACGCCACCGACATACTCGGCAGCAGGAAAATGAGCCCCTGTTTGAAATCAACTTGCTTTGATTTCAAGCGTTGTAGCGTGCCAACTCCCGAAGCGACTGAAACGACTATTAGCGAGTAGGTTGTCGCCATCAACATGGATGTACCAAAGAGGTAATGAACGAGTGGAACGGTCAAAATAGAGCCACCGCCTCCTACTAAACCCAAAACGATTCCTATCAATAAGGAAATGAATGCACCCAATGCTAACATGGCACAAAAATAATCGGATGTTCGACAGTTTTATGCAATCTGAGTTACAGTCTTACTCCTGATAACTCCCATTGTGAGAATCCCAAAGAGAATGGTTGCGAAAATGAGATGGGCTGTCTGAACGAGACCCGGCGTATTGAAATGTGCCAGTAGCACTCCTGAAATCAACTCTAAAGCCAACACAGCGAACAATGCACGAATCATCAATAATTTATCTCCTCGCTCATTCATCCAGGCGATAACCGTCAACAAAATCAACACCAACCAAGAGAAACTTCGATGGATATAAAAGGACATTCCCAGCATTTCCGACCAGTCCTCCCGGCCATAACCTAGCTTGGTCAACTCATCAATAGATTCTCTAACCTGAGTTCCCAAAAACATCTGATATATGGTAATCGCAAAGCAAAGCCAAAGCAGATAAAGCATCCATTTTGGAAGCTTCAAATATCCCTTCATAGCCGGACTGATTTGTCGGATGAGATAAATCTGAAGACCAATAATTACAAGCGCAAGTAACATATGAACAGTGATTGTCCATGGAACAAGGTTTGTTGCAACTACGATCGATCCAAACCAGGCCTGAATCGCCATCAAGATAAGGTTAAATCCAGCCAGCAAGAGCAACTTTCGCTTTCTATACCTCAGCAACATCCAGAGAAAGGCAATGAGCATCGCATTTCCTGCTAAAAATCCAAACAGGCGATTAACATATTCCGTCCATGTTTTGCGCACGTTGAAATTTTCTTCTTTCAGAATATCTGGATCATTTTGAAGCTTATCAGCGGTTTCATCCATCCCCAGTGAACTCAAGAATTTGGAAAACTTCGCGACTTTCTTTTCACGACCTTCGGAATACGCTTCCTTATAATTTTCAGGCAATTCCTCAATAGACGTTGGAGGAACCCATTGACCAAAACACTTTGGCCAGTCCGGACATCCCATGCCACTACCTGTAATTCGGACAAAACTTCCAGCGACAACAACCAAGTAGATCAATACCAATGTAATCCAATTGAATCGAACAAATGCCCTTGAAAATTTCATGCTACAAAATTAATCATTCGTATTTTAGTACAGTTAAAATCAAGGAATTTGTCAGTAACAATTATAGGATGCGGATGGCTCGGTTTCCCATTGGGAAAAGAACTAGTGAACGAAGGGCATTTGGTTCATGGTTCTGTTCGAGATACAGTTAAATTTGAGAAGCTTCGCGAAGTTGGCATCCATCCTTTTCAGCTCGACTTGGAGCTCTCGACAGAGGTTTCAACAGAGATTGTTGAATCAACGAAGATCCTAATTATCGCGATTCCTCCTCTCCATCGAAAGGAGCCAAAAAAATATCGGAATATCCTAACTGAGCTTTTACTGCAGTTTCCGAATGAAACACGTGTAATTTTCACGAGCTCAACAGGAATTTATCCAAAAGTTGCTGGAAATTTTGATGAAGGATTTGAGTTTAACCTTAAACAGGATTCCACGGTTTTGAACGTTTCCGAAAACGCTATCCGTCAATCAAAGAAGTCGCATGTGATTTTTCGACTAGGTGGGTTGATTGGTCCGAATCGACACCCCATTCGCTTCCTTCAAGGTAGACAAAATGTGAAAAATCCGCATGGCCCTATCAACTTTGTTCATCAAGGAGACTGCATAGAGGCAATACGACTAGCTGTCGCGAAAGCTGCATTTTCTGGGACTTTCAACCTAGTTTACCCAGATCACCCCTCACGACAAAACTACTACTCCGATGCGGCAAAACACTACGGACTCTCAGCCCCTCATTTTGAAGAATCTGACGCGGTAGATAGACGTGTATCTTCTGAAAAAATTCTGAATGATTCATCGTTCAAGTTTAAATTCAGAATTGATAACTTCCCTAAGCTGAAGTTGAATTGACTTTGCATTACAAGAGTTGATTCAAAAAGTTCGATTTTTGGAATAACTTTTGCATAACTTTTACGTCCATTGAATAGAATGAAACGATTACTGCTTGCCATATTGCTGATTTTAGGCGCTTTCTCATCGAAGGCCTCGCATATTGTGGGTGGTGATATTTACTACGATTATCTCGGAAACAACACCTATCGATTTTACATTTCCATTTACCGCGATTGTAACTCAACGGGTGCCCAATTTGACAATCCGCTCAATCTTGCAGTTTATAGCAGTAGCGGAGGATTAGTTCAAAATGTTGCCATTCCATTTCCAGGTGACCAGAATGTGCCAGTAGTCTTCAATAATCCTTGTGTGACTCCTCCAAATAATATCTGTACCGAAAATGCAATTTACGAAGTAGACATTATACTTCCTCCAGCTGTTGGAGGATACACTATTTCTTATCAGCGCTGCTGTCGAGGTCCGAATATCACAAACGTTGTGGACCCTGGAGATACTGGATTCACGCTCACATGTCAGATTCCTGGTGTAAACACGAACGCATGGGTAAATAGTAGCCCAAGGTTCACGAATTATCCTCCTCAATTGCTATGCAATAACGAAGATTTAGTTTTTGATCATAGCGCTACAGATCCAGATGGAGATCAATTAGTATATTCATTAATTACGCCCAATGCAGGCGCAAGTGGTTTCAACCCACAACCAAATCCAGCCCCACCTCCACCGTACACACCAATTAATTGGGTGGGTGGACATAGTGCAGCTGTTCCACTTGGACCAGGATCAACAATCAATATCGATCCTAGCACAGGACTATTGACTGCCTCACCGAATTTGATTGGACTTTATGTTGTTGGAATTCGCGTGGAAGAAATGCGAAACGGAGTAGTTATCAATGCTACAACACGTGATTTTCTTTTCCGTGTGTTCAACTGTAATTTGCAATTGGAAAGCATTTTACCTGCTCAGGATCAGCTTCCTACGTTTATTGATTATTGTCAAGGATTAACAGTTGATTTTGTGAATGATTCTTATGGAGGAACAAACTACGAATGGGATTTCGGGGTTCCTGGAATCACCACTGATGTGAGCACAGCGTTTGAGCCTTCTTATACATATCCAAGTCCAGGTACTTACACTGCAATGCTTGTGGTTAACCCAGGTTGGCCTTGCACCGATACTGCTTTCATGGAAATTATCGTGAATGACCCCATTGTTATTTCCTACGTTGCCTCAGAAGACTCTATTTGTATTTTCGGAAACAGTGTCGATTTTGTTGCGGCGAGTACCGCTCCTGCAGGTGCAAACTACTCTTGGGATTTCAGTTCAAATGCTAACAGCCCATCAACGACAGGAAACGTTGTGAATGGTGTGAATTTTACAGCCACTGGATCAATCCCAGTGACGGTAACGGTGGAAATCAATTCTTGCATCGCAGACTATACAGATTCCATTTATATTTTTCCTGAACCAACAGCCTCAATTATTTTGCCCCCTGATTTCGAGTGTGGTGGATTGACCTTGGATTTTGGAAATGCCTCAACCAATGCGACAAGTTACGAATGGGACTTTGGCGTTCCAGGGATAACAACGGATGTGAGTACGGATTTCACTCCGACATATTCCTTCACAGCGGCAGGAACTTACACAATAACACTAATTGCAAGTTCGAGTCCAGTTTGTAACGCAACCACTACTGAAACGATTACCGTTAATGAACCATTGGTGGTCGCATTTACAGCGCAAGATACGATGTGTATCACTGGCAATAGCTTCGATTTTGATGGAACCGTCAGCGGTCCTCCTAACTCAGTATTCACGTGGGATTTTGGTCCAAACGCGTCCATCTCGAACTCGACCGATGTTGACGTTTTCGGAGTGAACTTCAATGCGCCAGGTCCTATACCCATTACGCTCACTGGTACTTTTGGGAATTGCGAAGAATCCGTTACGCAGGAGATCTATTTGATTCGTGAACCAACAATTGGATTCACGATGCTACCTGGTTTGCAGTGCGCTCCTTTCAACGCACAATTTGTGAACCTCTCGGATGCTGAAACAACTGCATACTATACTTGGGACTTCGGTGATAACACTGGATCAACAGATGTAAACCCTACCCATTTGTATACGGATGTAGGAAGTTACCCTGTAACATTAACGATGCAAACGTTGGAAGGATGTGTAGCTACACTAAACTTAGTGCAATCGGATTTGGTAGATGTAAAGCCTTCGCCTGAAGCTGGCTTCTCCGTAACTCCTGATTACACGGATATTTGTAACTCAACGATTTCCTTTATTGATCAGTCGATTGGAGCTATAGAATGGTTCTATTTCTACGACGACAGTACTGCGACGGGAACAGGTGAAGCATCACCAGAATACACTTATTTGACCGCTGGTGGTCATTACCCTATGCAAATCGTAACGAATGAATTTGGTTGTAAGGATACGGCTATGAGCTACCTCTTCATCGAACCGTTCACCTTGTTCGCACCGAACACGTTCACGCCTGATGGGAACCAGTTCAACAATACGTTCCTACCGATTTCTTATTTACCAATGGTTGAATGGAAATTGCAGATTTTCAACCGTTGGGGAGAGTTAGTCTATGAGACAAACGATGTGAATGAAGCGTGGGACGGAACAGCGCCAAATGGACGCATGTCGCAGGACGGTTTATATATTTGGAAAGCTACATACGTTACCTGCGAACCTCTCAGTCAAGAGAAAATTGCAACGGGCCACGTGAATTTGTTGCGATAGCACAAGTGCTGCGTATCAAACAATAGAATAATCTATATCTGTGCTAGTTTAGGGTTGATGGGGAAATCGTATTTGTCATGCTACTTTACTTAGGGACTACAGCCTGAAATTAAGATAGTTGTAAGAATTACGGGGTTCGAGAGCCTC
>JBGCDF010000244.1:0-5236 GCA_045105095.1 Crocinitomicaceae bacterium
GGTTACTTTTCTTGATGATAATCGTTCGATTCAAATAAGAACGAATAATACCTACTGGGGAGCATCTGACTTTGTTGATGGAACTCTCTTAACACTCGTGTCGGGTAAACTTGATACTACAATTGTTGCATCTGTTGCGAAAATAGATATGGTAGAAGTCATCGCAGCTTCAAATAATATTCCATCCGTTTTTGTAAATACCACCCATTTAGATGAGAATGAGCAAGCGGAGTTTAGGGTTTTTCCAAATCCGAGTAGTGGAAAGTTTACCATATCATCAACTATTGAAGGTGATTACACGATGAAAGTTCTTTCCCTGGAAGGAAAACTTATACGTTCACACAACCACGTTGGTTCCCAGTCAGAAATCGACTTAACAGGAATCGAATCCGGAGTATATCTGTTACAGTCGGAAAGATCATTGAATTGCTTAAAACTAATGGTTCGATAAAAAATAGATGTGTATCACTAATACCCAAAGAATACGTCGGAAATGCACGCTGTAGAATAGTTAGCTTAAAATTCATCGAGAAAAGTGATCAATTCTTTTTTGTTGGTGATATTGAGTTTGTTGCCCAGTCGTTTTATTGCGGTGCGTGTTCCTTCGGTACTAATCCCTTTAATGTTGGCGATTTCATTGACTGAAAGTCCACCTTTTAAATAAATAGCTATCTTCAGTTCGTTTTGAGATAATTTTGGAAACTTCTTGATTAAGTTTTGTCTAAAATCAGGGTGTTCTTGCTGAAAAGTTTCTAGAAAATCTTCCCACTTTCTTTCTCGGTGCAGGTTTTTGTTTACGCTTTTGATTTTCAGATCAAGATCCCTAATGGATAAGGAATTCGGATTGTCGTTAGCTAACAATTGAATAACGCTGCCCAATTCGCTGGTGGTCTTGATGACTTCTGAAATCTGTTTCTCTTTCTGTTTAACTAGATCTCGGCTTTTGTTCAATTGAATGGAGAGTTCGCTTGCCCGATTAGAATAATTTTTTGATCTAATTCTTTTACGGAGGAGAAGGAGATAAAGAAATAAAAGAAGCGCGGTTAGAAAAAAGGTAATGAAGAAGCTTATTTTCCAGACGTGATTTAGATCTACCAATTCTGTAATTTCCCCCTCCAAATGCTGTGACTTTATCTTATCTGCCTCTGCGGCTAAGAGTATGTTTTGTGTTAATATATTTTCAAATTCAGCTCTTTCCAATCCGTCATGGTAGGTAATAGTATTACCTTGTTCATAGTGAGTAGCGCTGGAATCTACCATTTCCTTTCGGTGATATAAATCCGCTATTAAATAGTGAATTTCGGCTCTATCTGAAACGCCATCCCTGTACATCTTTTCGTCAATTTTCAAGGCTTGATAGCCATAATTCAACGCCAAATCTAAATTGTCTGTTTCTCTTTCTATCTGAAAAAGATTGATATATATAATGGTTTTTTCAAATGAATACGAGTATTCATTTGCCAAGACTAATGAGCGTTCATAGTAACGCCTGGCTTGAGTCAAATTGCCCTGAATGCGCTCTAAGTTTCCAAGATTCCCCAATACTTCTATCTGAAATTTATAGCGCTGATTATCCATTCCCAGAATGCTCTTGAAGCACTTTTGGGCACTTTCTAGATAGTATTCAGCATTTGCGGAATTTTGATAAAGAAGATAATAAAGACCTTGAACAAATTGAGTTTGCCCTTTTAACTCCTGAATATTGGACTTTTTAATTAATTCCTTAGCTCGATTAAATTTCTCGTCGAAGTACTGTTTTTTTACATCAAGAGGGATCGATCTGCTTCTTAATATGACTTCAGAGTATTCTAAGTACAATTTAGGAAGTAATTTTTCTAAACCAGATGATTTGATGAGGTTTTCGGCTTGGGAAAATTCACGCCCCGAAAGATACACGAGTTCAAGATTCATATATGCACTTCCTAGAAGAGTTCTTAATTTGACCTCATATTCAGGATAGTGATCTAAAGAATCCTCCTTGAGGGATTCGTTAATTAAGTCTACTAAGAAATAGTAATCATACCTTCTCCTCCTTTCGGCTTCATCTAAATACAGTTCGAGACGTTTTTGAGTAGATGAGACAGCTTTTATGTTCTCAATAGCCTCTTTTTCCTCTTGGCTAATAGCAAATAAGGGGATAAATAAGATCACCCATAATAAGTCGGTAAATGAAGTTGTTGATATCATAGGGTGAGATTGGTTGAATTCAACTAAAAACGGAACAGCAGTGTCTGTAGTTCTTGCTTACTCTTAACGCGTAACTTCTTGCTCAGACGTTTTATCGAAGTGCGAGATCCATCCAGACTAATGTTTTTCATTTGTGCGATTTCTTTCGAGTTTAAACCGGTTCTTACATAGATGGCTATTCGCATTTCATTTGGCGTTAAATTCGGGAATTTTTGCAACAAATTATTTTCAAAAGCGGGATAAGATGTTCGGAAAGATTCTAAAAAATCTTCCCAATTTTCAGCTCTCAAGAGTCTACGGTTAATTTCCTTTAGTTTATCTGATGCTTCAGTTAATAGAACAGGGTCAGAGCCGTTAGTTTCTAGCAGGTACATCAAACTCTGAACCTCCTTAATTTCGCTATGAATATCCGAGATTTGTTGATTCTTTTGACTTTTGTCGAACTCATACTTTTGAATAAGATCAGTAGCATCGGAATGTAAGGACTCAGCAATACGTGATCTGTTTCTTTTCATATAAAGGTAGGCGCACCCAGATAACAAAATAATAATTATAATGACGCAAGTGTAAAGTGCGCTTTTAAGTGAGCTACTGGATTTATTGAGTTCTTCATTCTTCCGACTAGAACTCTTCGATAGGTGCAGATATTCTTGCGCCTGTTTGTGGTAGAAATCACTTAAAAAATTGTCAAATTCCCTGCGCTCCTTCATCCATTCAAAATAAGCGAAAACGTTCTTAGTCCTGAATTCTTCTGTTTTCTCAATGTTATGTTGCTTCAGGTAAATATCGAATATGATCTCGAGTGATCCCACATGTCCCAGACTCCAATTGATTAATTGACTAATACTATCAGCTCGGTTTCCATGATATAGGGCCTTGGCATAATCTTTCTTTGTAAGGTAGAGATTACAATATTGAATTTCACAACGCGCTTTTGCCTGGTTCCAATTAAATTCTTCAGCTAAATTATAACAGCGATTCAAGTAGTATAAACTCGAATCGAAATCTCCTTGAATAAGCTTCATCCTTCCTGAAGCCAAGAGTAAACTGGCTTGAAACTTATCATTTTTTATAAGATCAAATTTCTCCTCAACTAATTCTTGTGCCTTCTGCGCTTCACCATTGTATATATGATAAGTCCAAAGTATTTTCATCAGATCACCTTCGAGTTCAGTAAGGCTATGTTCATAGATGAGATTTTCGGCGAGCTCACAGTTCCTTTTGATAGAGTCTAGTTGAATGCTACTCGGGAAATAGTCTATGTTTTGCATGAAAGCACTAGCCTCCGCCAAGTATATTCGTGCAATGAGTTCTTGGTTTTTTAAACGCTTCGCTTTTTTTAGTGCGATGTCGAAATAAAAATATGCCAATTCTTTAAAACCCTCTCTCTTCAATGATGCTGAAAGTATAGAAGTAAGTTCAATCTCTTGATTAGGAAACTTAGACAATTCCTTTTCTTGAAGAGTTTCCAATATGAGTTTTATGACATCCAGACTGGCATGAGTTTGATGTTTTTTTACCTCTCGAATGCATTTGTTGTAGCGTTCTTCGGGTAAAGGAATTGAAGCTAAACGCTGTTTTAGACTATCCCCTATACTTCCAAAACAGGAATTGGTTACTAATAGAGTGAAAAAGAAAATAGAGCCAATTTTCTTCATGCTAGAATTGGTGGTAAAACAAGTCATAAGAAATAGATTATGTACATCCAACCATCTTAAGAAGGTAGAAAACTAAAGGTAATACTTTCCCAAAAAAAGTGGATGAACCAGCGATGATTTTTCATGAACTAGAGTGATGTTGAAATGAACCATTTAAGAACCGTAATTTCACCTTCGATATAAGATTCTGATAATCATTTGTTTAAGTAGTGAACCTAAATGTCTCACCTTAATATATTTAACTCTTTGTTAAAAAAAAATAAAATCAAACAAGCAATTTTGTTCAGAAATAGAAAGTCACTGAGCGAACTAAGCGCATGTGATGAAAAGGTTCTTTTTACAAATTAATCTAAAATATCATGAGTTTAATTAGAATTGAGTTTGAGTCAAAATTGGATGGGGTTATTGATCGTCAGTTGGCACCTGTTCTTTTCGCGATTATTTCATTTGTTTATCTCATTTTTGTAAGACCAGGAGCGTTCTTCGATTTGCCAATTGTAGATTTGCTGACATTTAGTTTGTTAAATTCTTTTTCGGCTTTTCTTGCGTGCTACTTCGCTCAGTCTTTGGTGTCAGTTGGTGATAGTGTTACTCCAAGGCGTCTTTTGATTTTTCAAATGATTTTATTTCTTTTCGCAACTTGGTTTATGTGCTTCTTGTGCTTTACCACTTACCAATGGGTTAGCGAATCAGTTCTCAGCAGGGCGACCTCTACTAATCAGTTTTTGATTGAAAGCTTGGAGCTCTTCAAGTTTTGGTTTGTTTTGTGTTTGTTTGTTGTCATTACTCTTGTTATTCCCAAATGGTTGAAGGATGATACCTTGATAGAAAAGGTCTATCATTCCATTGATGGTGAAATAGATGATTCCTACAAAGAAGCAAGCATAGAAATATCTGGTAGAAACAAAAACGAAATATTGAAATGCCGTGTAGAGGATATCATTTACGTTAAAAGTAACGGTCACTACGTTAAAATTTTATTTCAGAATGAAGGTGGGATAAAGAACGTCGTTTTTAGAAATAGTATAGCGAATATTTCGCAACAATTGAGGAATCAAAATTGTAAAATGTTGAGATCAGCCGGTCGCTCTTTATTAATAAATAGAAGTAAAGTGATATCGGTAGATCCGGAAAATAAACAAGTAAAACTGGATGGTGTGTTTCAGGCTTTGAATGTTCCTGAACAAACCATCCGTAAAATTCAACAAGATCGCTTTTAATTCTTTAGATGAGCGCCAGCTCTGAGTGATTAATGTAATAGTAGAATGGAATTGGAATTATTCATCTGGTTAAGTTAAGGTGTGTGTGGGCATAAAATGTGGTATCATAGTTCAAAGGTTAGGTTTAGAGTTAGTTTTCACTTATTGTCTCGCTGACAATGACTCCTGGTT
>JBGCDF010000245.1:0-2889 GCA_045105095.1 Crocinitomicaceae bacterium
CAGTCGTTTGATGAGCCAGTATTTGCGCACTTGGAGGTAGAAGATTACTACACACGCACAGATGGAAGTGCTTTTGAAAAAAGTGTTTTCTACAGCGATCCTGAATTGTTCGACTCTACCTTTCCTAGGTATTTATCACAAGCTGATATGTACATTCCATGTCATTACTGGAGTGCAAAGGCTGATTTCATTTTCACACGTGAAGATTTGAAGGCGGAAGATGTTCGTTTGTCGGTGGTAGCTGACATCAGTTGTGATATTGATGGACCAGTGGCGTGTACGATTCGTCCAAGTAAGATTGCGGATCCGATTTATGGGTATGACCCAAGCGAAGAAAAAGAAACAGACTTCACCGCTGATAATGCAATTGCGGTAATGGCAGTGGATAATCTTCCGTGCGAATTACCACTCGACGCATCCGATGATTTTGGTAGTGAATTGATCAAAGAAGTTTTCCCCGCATTGCTGATGGATGATAAGGATGAGATCATCGCACGTGCATCACAAACAACTTTAACGGGAGAGTTAAGTTCATATTTTAGTTATCTTGAGGCCTACCTTGAAGGCAAAGAATAACTAAAAAACTGACTTATGGAAAAGGGTAACAAGAAGATTATCAAAGGCTGGGTTTTCTATGACTGGGCGAATTCGGTCTACAATTTAGTCATCTCTTCAGCTATCTTTCCAATATTTTTTGAAACGATGACCACTAAGGCGTATAAGAAGAACTTACACCCAGATTGGACATCAGATCAATTAGCTGAGTTATCTGTTAGAACAGAAGATGTAACATCTTTCTTTTTCGGATATGAAATGTCTAGTGCAGTACTGTACACCTATATTCTTTCGGCTTCATTTCTCGTAGTTTCCATCTTGTCTCCAATCTTATCTGGTATAGCCGACTATTCGGGGAAGAAGAAATTCTTCATGCAGCTCTTCTGCTACTTGGGGGCGGCTTCGTGTATAGGATTGGCATTTTTTGATCCGAATCACTTTGAATTGAGTATGACTCCCTTCTTCCTCGCCAGTATAGGTTTTTGGGGGAGTTTGGTCTTCTATAACTCATTCTTACCAGAGATTGCGGAGCCGAAAGATCACGATCGAATTTCGGCTAGAGGTTTTTCAATGGGGTATTTAGGTAGTATGGTGCTATTGATTATCTGTCTAGTCTTAATCCAAGGTGTTGGTCCTCATATGACTTCGTATTGTTTTGCGCTTGTCGGGGTCTGGTGGGTTGCTTTCAGTCAAATTACTTATCGAGTGCTTCCTAAGAATGTCTATAACAAGAAAGTCGACAAAGGAATCATTAAAAAGGGACTCGTAGAATTGAAGTCGGTGTTCAAGCAGTTCCGAAAGATCAAAGAATTGAAACGATACATCGTTTCTTTCTTCTTTTTCAATACGGGAGTTCAAACGGTTATGTTGATGGCAACCTTGTATGCATCACGCGAAATTTTCAAGATCCCCGAGCATATTAAAGCGACAATGACAGTTGCCGAAATCAAGGCAGAAGAAGCAGCTGCCTCAGGTGGACTGATAATAGCGATTTTACTCATTCAGGCAGTAGGTGCATTAGGAGCATTCCTGATTTCGAGGTTATCTGAGCGAATTGGAAATTTGAAAGCATTAACGATTGTTGTATTCTTTTGGATTCCTCTTTGTGTAGCAGCATACTTTATTCCTATGGGAGGTCACTTACAATTTTACTTCCTCGCCGCAGGTGTTGGTTTGGTGATGGGAGGAGTTCAGTCACTCAGCCGATCTACTTATGCGAAATTGCTTCCTGAAACTCAGGATCATGCTAGTTATTTCTCATTCTATGATGTAACCGAAAAGATAGGAATTGTCTTCGGAACTTTCTTCTTTGGGTATATGGAATATCTTATGGACGATATTCGTGCATCCATTTTATCCGTTATCTTCTTCTTCGTCATGGGATTACTTTTGTTATTCCGTGTTCCGAAAACAGCTGCGGTTGCTGCACGGGCAAGAGCTTGATAATGAGAATATATTCTTAACTTTACGGCAACTAAAAACGAATTAACGAATCACTATGGAAATGCAAGAACCAGGGAAAACACGTGCGATTATTGCGCACATCACATTGATCGGATGGATTATCGCGCTTGTTCAGAATCAATCAGACAAAAATGAAGACGCCAGTTTCTACATTCGACAAGTGCTGGGAATCATGATTATCGGAATAGGCATGCAGATTATCACCATGATATTCGCGGTCATTCCATTTCTGGGAGTTTTAGTAATGATTGTAGGTTGGATAGTAATTCTCGCGGTTATTGGCGCTTGGATCTACAGTCTAATTAGCGCTATTAATGGACAAAAAGAACCAATTCCGTTCGTAGGAGGAATGTTTCAAGAATGGTTTAAGAGCATGTAAGCTTCAATCATATTCAATACAAAAGCCGTCCTTAGATTCATCATCTGGACGGCTTTTTTGTTCAAACGGTATTTCAATTCTCAAGGTTCAAATGTTTTATCTAAACATCCATTGATTCTCGAAGCGAGGGGCGCCTTTTTTCAAAACAAACTGAAGCGCAGAAGATGACGGGTACCATGAGTTAGCGCGCAGCGATCCGCGAAATGGTCGTCATCTTCCAGAGCAAGAGCAGTTGCGAAAAGCAGCGCCAGGGCGTTTTTGAATACTTTTTTCGACCTGAGAAAAAGTGTTGACTATTTCTTGTAAAAAGGCAACTTCACCACCTTCGCCTTCACAGGCTTATTACGAATCTCAATGGAAATTTCCGTATCCACAGCTTTGTGAGCAACCTCAACATATCCCAATCCGATTCCAATATTCATAGATGGAGACATGGTCCCCGAGGTCACTTTTCCAATCGTGTTACCTTCTGAATCCAAAATAGGGTAGTC
>JBGCDF010000246.1:0-9675 GCA_045105095.1 Crocinitomicaceae bacterium
CCTTTTGTTCAATCCCTCCGTGCAGAGCTTCTGAAGCAATTTGAACGCGTTCCATCGCTGCAACAACACGTCCTGCTCTCACCTGAGTTCGAACAAAGACTACGATCTTCTGATCTGGGTATTCCTTGGCCATGTTCTCCAAAAAGAAACGCTTGTCATCCATTTCAACCATCACGATCGAATGGGTAATCGTTTTTGCAACTGGATTCTTCGGTGAAATCTGAATGCGAATCGCATTCTTCACTACATCGTACGCCAGTGACTTAATCTTCTTGGATATCGTAGCTGAAAAGAAAAGTGTTTGTCGCTTTACAGGAATCTTCCGAAGGATATCTTTGATGTCTTTTCCAAACCCAAATTCCAACATCAAATCCGCTTCGTCGAGCACAAGATGCCTCACGCCCGAAACGTCAAGTGCTCCTTGTGCAATCAGGTCAAACATTCTTCCCGGAGTAGCTACGAGCACGTCTATTCCATTGTTCAAAGTAGCAATTTGCTGTTCTTGTCCTACTCCTCCGAAAATCCCAAAGGTTTTCACGCGAGTCTCTTTGGAAAGGTCTCGATAAACCGATGCAATTTGCTTTGCAAGTTCGCGTGTCGGAACGAGTACAAGGCATTTCACTCCTTTGCTCTTGCTGTATTTCGATTTTGATCGATGAATAATATCAATTGTAGGAATGGCAAAAGCCGCAGTTTTTCCTGTTCCTGTTTGCGCAATTGCCATGACATCCTCCCCTTCCAAAATAGGCTTGATTGCTTTGTATTGGATATCCGTCGGACGGTTGAATCCAAGTACAGCAAGCTGCTTCTTTATTTCTGGGGCGATTTTGTAGTCTGAAAATTTCATTAGGAACAGGCTAAAACTAAAAAAGGACTCCCATTTCGACGAATCGAAACGAAGTCCTTTTCAATGGGTTATTGTTTGGATTAATCTTCTGATTCCGATGGAACGAGGATACGTCCACAGTGCTCACAAGCAATCACTTTTTTCTTTGTTTGAATGTCCAATTGACGTTGTGGTGGAATCTTGTTGAAACAACCTCCACATGCATCACGATCAACAGGAACAACAGCTAGACCGTTACGAGCATTTTCGCGCAAACGTGTATAAGCACCAGACAATCTCGCGTCCAATTTCTTCAATGCTGATTTCGACTTCTTCTCCAACTTCTCTTCCTGCGCTTGAGTTTCAGCAACGATTTCATCCAACTCTGCTTTTTTAGCAGAAAGATCTTCAGCACGGAAATTTCTTCTTTCCTTCGCTTCGTCAAGAATTTCTTTTTTTCCTGAAATCTTTGCTTTCGACTCTTTCGAACGCTTTTCGTTCAAGCGAATCTCCAATTCTTGAAATTCGATTTCTTTCGAGATAGATTCGAACTCGCGATTGTTACGTACATTATTTTGTTGCTCTTTGTACTTAGCGATAGCCGCTTCAGAGTCTTTACTTGAATTCTTACGATCGGAAATTTCTGTTTCCAAATCTTTAACTTCTGACTCAATGTTGGCAATACGAGTATCTAATCCAGCTATTTCGTCCTCTAAATCTTGTACTTCCAATGGAAGCTCTCCTCTGATCGTTCTGATTCGATCGATCTCAGAATCAATCTTTTGAAGATTGTAAAGAGCATCAAGCTTTTCGGCGATTGTCATTTCGTTTTTCGTTGCAGTTTTTGCCATGAGCTAAAAATAATTTATTGGGTTCGTGTTGACCTCTGTTAAATGAACCGCAAATTTAGGAAATTTTTTCGTCAAAAACCCTTCTAACAGGTGAGAAGTATACTGTTCGCTCTCATAATGACCAATGTCGGCGATAATTATGCGCTGATCGGCATCGAAAAACTCGTGATACTTGTAATCACCAGTGATGAAAATATCGGCTTTTTGAGAAATAGCATTTCGAAGAAGAAATCCTCCCGCTCCTCCGCAAAACGCAACAGTTTGGATGGTGTCTGTGGTCAAATCGGTGTGACGGATCACGCCACATTTGAACGTATCCTTGACATGCTGCAAGAATGTTGCTGTTGGCATCGATTCCGACAGCATCCCTATCATTCCTGCGCCTTCAAAATTATTCTCATTCAGAATAGGATAAACTTCATACGCCACTTCCTCATAGGGATGTGCTTCTTTCATCGCTCTAAGCACTGCATTCAACGTATGCTTTGAGACCAACACTTCCACCTTCGTTTCAAGGCTGTTCTCGCGTTCTCCTTGTTCCCCAGAAAATGGATCAGATCCTTCCAAAGGTTTAAATGTTCCTGTCCCAGAAGTTGAAAAGCTGCACTCATCGTAATTTCCAATTCCCCCAGCACCTGCTTCAAATAAAGCATTCATGACATTCGCTACATAGTCGTCAGGGACATACACCACTAACTTTGTGAGTACATCTTTTTTCGGTGCCAGTACTTTTAAATCAGCGAGGCCCAGTCGTCTTCCGATTTCAGCATTTACACCAAAACGGTAATTGTCCAGGTTGGTATGAATGGCGTAGAGCGCGATATCATTTTTGATGGCTTTGAGTATTGTCCGCTGCACATAATCACTCCCATTTAAACGCTTTAAACCTTTGAAAAGAATCGGATGGTGCGCAACTACCACATTGCATTTTTTCTGAATTGCCTCCTCCACAATGGATTCTATGCAGTCCAGACTGATTAGCGCTCCCGTCACTTCCATATTCGGATCACCGACAATCAATCCTGAGTTATCATAAGATTCCTGACTTGATAATGGAGCAAGTGACTCCAAATAACTCGTCAATTCGAATAATTTCATTCCTACAATTTAAAAGTTAGCCCGATATCGAAACCTAAAGCACGTGCGAAGTGATTGTACGAATCCGTTTTTTCGTAAGAGTCTGTCAATTGAATTCGATATTCCGGCATGAATAGAAGCGTCCAGTTATCCGAAAATCTAAGCTGAACACCAACATTGATAGCCGCACTCAATACGAACGAAGAATAACCGTTTTGCGACTTAATCGTTTCATCTCCTTCGGCGTTGTTGGGGTCTCGCCATTCTTGCTCTTGAACGTAGCTCGTAAACAACTGTGGAGTGATTCCACCTCCAGCGAGAAATTTAATATCCTCTCCATAGGTATACAACGCTTTTATCGGCATTGCTACGTAAGAATAAGTCGTAGCGTATTTAAATAAAGTATCGGACTCTTCGAACAAAAAACTTTCTCCGTTTCGCATGAAAGCAATTCCTCCTTGAATGGAAAGATTACGACTCAATCTATTTCTAAAACCGACACCGAAAGACCATGTATTCAGGGATTTTTCGAACTCTCTTTCGCCGAGAGGGTCTCCAAATGGAGGGGCGTTCATTTCTAATTTACTGGACGTATTCGACCAATTGGTAACCATGTATATTTCAGTGCTACCGTCTTTCGATGGTTTTTCTTTGAATTCCTTCTTTTTGTCCTCTTTTGCGGGCTCTTCCTCTCCGCCTAATTCTACTTGAGACCAACTCGAAAAAGCAGTCAACAAAAGCACTGAGAAAGCAATACTTATTTTTTCAATCATAGTTTTCAAACTTAGTGCAACAAATATCGTGATTTAGCTTGACAATCATTCTACCGTTCAATCAATGAGATTGACTATTTTTGATTGAATGAAAGTTAAGATCACCTTTCCAGAACATGTAAAAAATGTTTTTATCAGATTAGCAATTGTCTTCGTGATTATGTTAATCGCTCGGGTATCCTTCTACATCGCAAATTCGAATTCCTTTTTGGATGTTGGCATGATGGATTTCGTCTGGGGTGCCTGGTTTGACATTATTACCATTTGCCTTTATTTCCTTGGATATGTAGGATTGTATATGCTTCCTCTTCCCTTTCGGCACATGGCGTGGTACAGGATGACCTTTAAAATTGGTTTTATCGCGTTGACGGGATTTATGCTCTTTTTGAAC
Source organism: Crocinitomicaceae bacterium (assembly GCA_045105095.1). GTDB lineage: Bacteria > Bacteroidota > Bacteroidia > Flavobacteriales_D > Crocinitomicaceae > UBA4466. Next base: position 3,919 of record JBGCDF010000246.1, read on the forward strand.
TTAATTGACATTTCCTATTTCCCGTTTACTCAAAAGCGATCTACTGCAGATTTGTTGGGAACAGTCTCTACAGGAGAAGATTTTGGTCAGCTGGCAGGAACATTTTTAGTCGAAAACTGGTACTTGTTACTCCTTTTCATCGTATTGATCCTTGCCATTGAACGCTTATATCGATTATCCAGCGACAGCAAAGAGAAGTCGACCTTATCAACGATGCAATTTCAAAAAGTGAATTGGATTTGGTTCCTACTTATCGTTCCTCTTCAAATTCTTGTCGGTCGTGGAGGAACACGACCAATACCGATTGGAATATTGGACGCCACGGCGTACACCAATTCACAGAATACGGCACTCATTCTGAACACTCCGTTTACCTTCATTAAAACAATTAGTGTAAAGGGAATAGAGCAAAAAAACTACTTTTCAATTGAAGAAGAGATCAGTTATTTCGATCCTATTCGCACCTCTGAACCTGCGAATATTCTTCCGGATAGTACGAACGTTGTCATTCTTGTTCTGGAAAGCTTCGGTAAAGAATTTGTGGGAATTCTAAGCGGACAGGAAAGTTATACTCCGTATCTGGATTCTCTCATGAAGGAGTCGATGTACTACGAATATGCATTTGCTAATGGCAAAAAATCCAACGAATCGATTCCTGCAATTTTGGCTTCAATTCCTTCATTAACGACAAATCCATACTCATCTTCACAATACGGAGACAATGACATTTACGCTTTACCATCGATCCTAAAAGAAAATGGCTATTCAACGGCATTTTATCATGGCGCCACGAATGGGTCAATGTTGTTCGATAGCTTCTCAAAGCGATCGGGAATGGAATTCTATTTTGGCCGAAATGAATATGGCAATGAAGATCATTTTGATGGAACTTGGGGGATTTCGGATGCATACTTCAACCCTTGGTCTGCGCGTAAGATGAGTGAATTGAAAGAGCCGTTTTGCAGTTTACTATTCAATACTTCTTCTCATCATCCGTATTACGTCCCGAAAGAGTTCCGAAAATTCACCAAAAAAGGCCCTCAAGAAATCTGTGCAGCCATCAGTTATTCTGATTACGCCCTTCGTTTGTTTTTTGACGAAGCGAAGCAACAAGATTGGTACGAAAATACGCTCTTCGTTTTTGTGGCTGATCATAGTCCAGCAAGTATCAACTCACAATACAATTTGCGCCATGAAATGTATCGAATCCCAATTGGTTTTTATCATCCAAAAGGATTAATCAAAGCAGAAAAAAAGAGTGAAATTGCACAACAATTGGACGTTTTCCCCACTATTTTAGACCTTTTAAACATAAAAAGCACCTATTATTCGTTCGGTTCCTCATTGCTTCAAAGCACCGAAAAATACGGGATTACGCACCTTGAAGAAAGTTATTACTATTTCAATGGTGAACAAATGATGATTTTCAATAAGGATGAAGCACAAAATTTGCTTAACTTTACGAAAGGCAGCCCTGTAACGGAAAAAGACCTTCCTGATTATAAACGTGTAATGAAGGAACGAGAAAACCGTCTAAAGGCTATACTGCAAAGATATTCGAGAGACTTAATTTCGAATAAAACAAGAGTTAAATGAAACAACGTATTCAATTCATCATTAATCCTATCTCAGGAGTCCATAAAAAAACGGACATCCCAGGGCTGATTGAGACCCATCTCGATCATGATAAATATGAATACGCTATTTCTTACACCGAATACCGAAAGCACGCTATCAAGATTGCAAAAAAATGTTCCAAAGAAGGAATTGATATTGTCTGTGCAGTCGGTGGTGACGGATCGGTTCACGAAGTAGGAACTGCACTTATCGGAAAAAAGACTCGAATGGCTATCATTCCTGTTGGTTCTGGTAATGGATTAGCGCGTCACTTGAATATTCCTCTCAACGTAAAAGATGCTATTCTCTGCATCAACGAAGGGAAGAACATCAAAATGGACACTGTGAAAGTGAACAATCGAGCGTTCATTGGAATAGGAGGATATGGATTCGACGCAGTTGTTGCAAAAGAGTTTGACAAAGGAAAAAAGCGCGGATTGTTCGGATACATCCTTACGGTCTTGAAAGAATTTTTCAAGTACAACCCCTTAAACGTTTCAATTGATATTGATGGAAAAGTGAAATCACTTCCAGTAATGTTGTGTACAGTAGCGAACTCATCACAATTTGGAAACGGATTTACGGTTTCTCCTGATTCTGACGTTGAAGACGGTGAACTTGAATTATTTATTCTGAAGCCATTCTCAATATGGAATGCTCCACAAATTGCTTACAACTTCTTCCGCAAAAAGAGACAAAAGAAGAAATTCGGAGAAATCATTCCCTTCAAAAAAGCGCGGATTAAACTTTCGAAAAAGATTGCACACTACGATGGGGAACCTATCGAGGTCACAGATGAGCTGAGCGTTAGTGTGGTACCTAAAAGTCTTCACGTATTAGTCGGAAATAAGAAGTAATTAATGAGTGACTTTCTTTCACCAGATTTAGAAACTTTTCTTGGAAAACTTCAGCATTTGTCAGCGGACACTTCTCCTGAATGGGGATTAATGAATGCGCAGCAAATGGTCGAACACCTTTCAAATAGTATCGATTTATCAACGGGAGTTATCAAAGGAGTACTGAGTATTCCTGAAGAAAAACTAGAAAAAGCCCTGAGCTACCTTCATTCGGAAAAGCCTTTCCCAAGAGGAGTGAAGGTAAACTATGCCCCTGAAGCCCCCCCGTTGAGAAACGAAGATTTAGAATCAGCAGTTGACGAATTAGCTATGAAATGGGTAGGGTTTGAAGAATATTTCATCAATGAACCTGAAGCGAAAAACATCCATCCCGTCTACGGATATTTAGATCATGACGGTTGGCTGAAAGTACATTCAAAACATTTTACACATCACCTTTTACAGTTCAATTTGTAATGCCAGCACTACTACTCTATCCTATTTTCCCAGCCGTGACTCTCGGGTTACTATCTTGGTTGTATTACCGAAAGCAAGGGCGAGTGAATACTCCGCAGTTGTTTTTGGGAATCATGGTGTTTTACGCACTCTTTTACGGCTTATTTAAGATCTTTATGTAATTGCTTTAATTTTGAAGTCTCAATGAAGTTATGAAAGCCATTAATTATCATATCAGAGGAATCATTACAACGCTTGAATATTTATTCAAAGGGAAATACTTGCTCTATTTTATTCCAGGGTTAATTATTACTGGACTCTTTTGGTATTTCGACACGAAGCTTTCAGACTCAGACTGGACTACAGATTGGTGGTGGTTGCAATGGTTAAACGCCTTATTCGACTGGGCTAAAGACTTAACCGTAGCCATGAATGAATCCTTGTATATCTTTCTCGTGCTTACGGTGCTATCGCCTTTTTTCACCGCTTTGGGAGAGAAATTCGACAAAGACCTGACCGGAAAAGAAACTGAAGGCGGAGTCCTTAGATTCATCAATGACATGTTCAGAATGGTGTTCATCGTTTTCGTATCGCTTATTCTGCAAGGCGTATTTCTATTTCTCTATTGGATTGTAGACAAAATGTTTGGTTTCCCGGATATGGCTGATGAAATTGTAAGGTACTGCATCATTGGATTTTTCTTCGGATTCACATTTTATGACTTTGCTCTAGAGCGATATGCCAAGGGAGTGGGAGGATCGTTAATGTTTGCCTTTTCCGCTCCTATTGGAATGATTATTATTGGTGTAATTTTTAAAGCGATTTATGCCTTACCTTATGTCGGAATTCCACTTGCGCCAGTCCTGGTTGTGATGATCTCGACTGTTGCTTACGCTTATTATATCAAGAAATTGCCTAAATCAACACAGCTTTCGAATGAATAGTTTTTTTAAGGAATTTAGTCCAGTAGGAAAAGAAGAATGGATTGAGAAAATCCACGCCGACTTAAAAGGAAAAGATCCTGCTTTGCTCGAACATTCAAATACAATTGAGGAAATCGATTTCTCGAGTGTCTATCATATCAGTGATCGAAAGAAACACGAGACACCAGGAGCTTTTCCCTTTACAAGAGGACTCAAGACGAATCTCAATGATTGGAAAAACACAGCCTACGTCTTAGTTTCAGATGAACAAGAAGCTAATTCCAGAATATTGCACCTACTCATGACTGGAGCAGATGCTTTATGGATCGTTGCTGATAAAGAAAATATCAACTGGGAAACTGTCTTAAGCGAAGTCAAATTTGAGTATATCAACATTCAATGTACACTGAACACTCTCGAAGATATGCTGACCATTCGAAAGATGACGTCACATACACCAAATGCTGTTCACTTCAATTTCGATTTTTTAACGAATGATTTCGAGCTTTCGGCATTCAGTTCGCACTTCAAAGAAAATCAACAACGATTTGCATTGGTGAATGGCTTCGGAATTCAACAAAGTGGTGGGACAACATGGCAAGAAATTGCTTTCTGTCTAAACACAGGTCACGAATACCTACTTCAGTTAATGGAATCTGGATTAACAATTGACGAAGCCTCAGCTTGCATTGGTTTCCACGTTGGAATTGGAAGCAACTACTTCTTTGAAATAGCGAAAATCAGATCATTGCGCGCGCTATGGGCGAAAATCATCGGGGCCTATTCTCCCGAGCATGATTGCTCATATAATTGCTCAATAACTGCCATAGTGGGACATACAAACAAATCCTTGTCCGATCCTCATACGAATTTACTCCGTCAGACTACTGAAACGATGTCTGCGCTGAACGCTGGAGTTGAAAACATTGTTGTTCTACCTCATGATTTGTATTCAGATCAAGGTATCACGTCTATCAGCCAACGAATGGCGATCAACATTCCTTTGATACTTAAAGAAGAATCATACCTCGATAAAGTAATTGATCCCGCAGGTGGAAGTTATGCCCTAGAAGAGTTAACCGAGCTTATTGGAGAAAAGGCCTGGACAAAGTTTCAAGCTATTGAAAAAGCGGGCGGTCTATTCAATGAAGGGCTTCAGGACTCATTCAAAGCTGAAATCAGAAGCAAACGACAACTCCGAGAAGAAGCCTTTTTAGCAGGAGACATTTTGCTCATTGGGATCAACAAATACTCAAACCCAGACCCAATACTCTCCAACTGGAAACAAATCCCGAGCTATTTGGGAATGGAAGCCTTGAATTACGAACGTATCACTAAAACAATATCGGCATGAAACGAGTAGATTTTAGTACAATTCCTTACACGACCGAGCATCAACAGAATACGAATGCTCCTTTATCAACTCATACGACTGCAGACAAGATAGAATTGAAGCAGTTTTATGCGCACAAAGGTGAAAATCAAGATACTGAATTCGTTTCAGGAATCCCTCCATATTTGAGAGGACCATATAGTTCTATGTACGCGATTCGCCCCTGGACTATTCGGCAGTACGCAGGTTTTTCTACTGCTGAGGAATCTAATGCATTTTACAGAAGAAATTTGGCGGCAGGTCAAAAAGGACTCTCAGTTGCTTTTGATTTAGCCACGCATAGAGGATACGATTCAGATCATCCCCGAGTAGAAGGCGATGTCGGAAAGGCTGGTGTAGCAATAGATTCTATTCTCGATATGAAAATCTTGTTTGACCAAATTCCACTGGATCAAATGTCGGTTTCCATGACGATGAACGGAGCAGTGCTTCCAATTATGGCATTTTATATCGTTGCTGCCGAGGAACAAGGAGTAAGTCAGGATAAGTTAGCTGGGACGATTCAGAATGATATCCTCAAGGAGTTCATGGT
>JBGCDF010000247.1:0-6470 GCA_045105095.1 Crocinitomicaceae bacterium
CAGACTGCGCAAAAACTCACATCTATTTTGTTGAAAACCATTCAGCAAATAAGTCGCAACAATCTATATATCAACTATCTTACTTAGTATTAAAAGATAGGACATGCATCATTTAGAGTCAGAAATAGATCGTGAGCAAATTACCATGATTGCCTTAGAGGAAATGGTATCAGAAAATTCGTTTGCCCGATTAGTAGATTTGTTTGTCGAGGCGCTTCCCATGGAAGAACTTGGATTTACCAATGTACAGCATGAGAAAGAAGGAAGACCGCCATATCATCCAAAAGTGTTGTTAAAATTGTACATGTATGGATATCGTCATGGCTTGAGATCCTCAGGAAAACTACACAAGGCATGCTTGGTAAATGTTGAACTATGGTGGCTATTGAAAGGATTAAAACCAAGTCAGCGAACCATCTGTTATTTCCGTAAGAACAACTCGAAAGCATTTCGTGCTGCATTCAGACACTTTGTGTTAATGTTAAAAGACTGGAATTTAATTGATGGTGAAACAATCGCTATTGATTCCTTTAAAATCAGAGCTCAAAACAGCTTAAAAAACAATTTCAACCAACGTAAAATAGACCGCCACGTAGAATACATTGAAACCAAAATTAATGAATACCATGCTGCCTTGGAACTCGCTGAAAATGAAAACACCAGAACTGAAATTGAACAAAAGATCCAACATCAGCTCAAAAAGAAAGAAGTCTACAAATCCATTGAAAAAGAATTAAACGAAAATGGAGTAGCACAAATTAGTCGAACGGATACCGATGCACGGGCAGTTGTTTTACATCGAAATATTGTGAACGTTGGATACAATGTCCAGGCTGGGTGTGATAGCAAACATAAGCTGTTTATAAATGCGCAAACAGGAAACGTTAATGATACGAATGCCTTAGCCGATATGGCAATCGAAGCCAAAGAATTATTAAGCTTAGAGCACATGAATACTTTGACAGATAAAGGCTATACAACTGCTGAAGAAATGGCCCGATGCGCTCTGAATAACATCACAACCTATTCTTCTCCTAAAGAGTCTTCGGCCGGCAAGAACGACTTGTTTAATCTAGCCATCTTTAGATACAATACACTTGAAGACTCATACACCTGCCCTGCTGATAAAACATTAACTTCTAATGGAAATCAGTACACCAAAGGGAAAACCAAAGTAATGCATTACAAAACCAAGGAATGCAAAGGATGTACTCTAAGAACCCAATGTACAAACGCCAAAAACGGCCGAGTTATCGAAAGAGGAATCCACCAAAAATTCATTGAAGAAAATAAAAAAAGAGTTGAACAAAATCCAGATTATTACCGCTTACGCCAGCAAGTAACTGAACATCAATTTGGCACGATCAAAAGGCAATGGGGCTTCACCTATACCTTGATGAAAGGCAAAGAAAATGTGCTCTCAGAAGTCAATTTAATCATGATGTGCTACAATCTGAGGAGACTTATGTCCATTTTAGACAAAAACGACTTAAAAAGAAGGTTGAAAGACCTTATTCTCGATTTTTTGACACAATTTGACGCAAATAGATTGTTTTTAAGGCTCCTTTGCTATTAAAAAGTACAATTCTATTTTTCTAAACAGATACATTTTGATCCTATGTGAGGAGGTACATTAGAAAATAGGCAGTATTTTTAAAGAAAATTGAGGTTTTTGCGAAGCCTCCCGTTATGTACAATGAAAAGATAGCCCTAAATTCATGTAAAAAATTAAGCGGTATAATTATTGATGTTAAAGCCATAATAAACTGCATATGAAACTCGTACTATCCACTTTTACAATTTTAATTATTAGTTTTTCATGTTCTAGCCAAAATGACACGATCACCAGTAACGAAAATCTCGTATTTAATGGTTTTTCGATTGGTGTTATATTTAGGAACCCTTATTCTAACTCTTTTGCCCGTCATGATTTCGGCTTGAGGTTTACTAAATTTCATAATCCAAATGGAGGGTTTGAATCGATAAAACTTAGAAGGATAGATTTTTTTGCAGGTCTGGAATATTCAAAATCTAATTTCAGCAGGAATCAGGAGCACGGGAATGTTCTTAAGACATACGACTCTCTAGCGCTAATTCGAAAATGGGAGCGTTCAGAATCTTATTGGACGAGTTCATTCGGATGTACATTCAAAAAACCAGCAGTTCAAAAGAATAGTTTGATTGCTTTATTTGGTTTAGAAGTTTTCCTAAATATTTCCTACTATTCGGCACGCTCCAATTATGGAACGGATTACTTATATTTTGACTCGATTCCCAGCGGAAATTGGTTTGCGCAGAACAATCCTGCTCCGACAGGATTCTATGGAAGAAGAATTTCGGAATATTTAATTGTTGGTGCAGGAGCCCTAGTTAAGTTTGAACTTCCTCTTATTATACCTAAATGGGCAAGTCTAACAAAAGGACATTCCGTGTGGTATATAGGAGCCAAAGCCGGTATACAAAACCTAGGTTTCGGTATTTTGTTAAATGATTCTATCGATTCAGATCCTGATTCGGAATATCTTCAAGATCCAGAAAATATTAGGACCAATTACATTTTTAGATTAAGTATTGCACGTGGGTTCAAGTTGAAATGAAGAACACCTACAAATACCTTTTCGGTAAGTCACTAAAATCTTACCCTAATTGATAAATGTACATAACAAAAACTACGCCCCATGCGGGTTCACGTTTCAAGAAATCATTTTTGGATTAACAAATCTATTCTTACCTTCGGGAAAACAACCTTAGTAACGAGCCGCACGTTGCGTAGCTTAGGTCGTTATAGACAATGAGCCAGAATGAAATACCAAGTAAAAACCAAATTGTCCCAATAATCCTCGCCCTTTTCGTGATTCTGTTCTATTCAGCAAATTTCTTGACCTAGTTTGATAGAACAAAGTCAATTGAATAGATCATGAAAAACACAATTGTATCAGTTCTTATTCTAATTTCAGTCTTAACAAGTGGCCAAAATCACTCCGAATGCAAGGACTATTCTATGTCTCTATGAAACGGAAAATTGAGCATTTTTTTACATTTCAGTTTTACACGAATACTGCAATTATCTGTTAACTTTACTAGATAAGTTATTCTAACCATTAATCAAGTAATTATGTTAAAAAAATCAAAATGGGTTTTTTCACTATTATTAGTGTCTATAATTTTCGTCGGATGTAAAAAAGAGAAAATCGAGCATGCTTCAACCTCCGATCATTCAGATGTTAAGTATGATAATAATTATATGTCCAATCTTCCAGAAGCTAACAAACAGGAAATAGAAAAGGTCTTCAATCAGATAATATCACAATCAAGTCAAAATCGTGGTGTTGAAACTGTATGGGGTCTAGGTACGGACTGGAATGGGAATCCCGAATATGGGAGAGTTTTTAGATGGAATGGTACTTCATGGGATGAGCCTAATCCTGCAGCACGATTGTTCTCAATTTCCCAAGGATCTTATAGTGGCACGTGGGGCTTAGGAGGACCTCACACGGCTGGTGCCAGAAGAATATTCAAGTGGAATGGTACTTCTTGGGATGAGCCTAACCCTGGGGCAAATTTATATGAAATCGAGGCTTTCACAAATCTCGTGGCCCTTGGTGTTGGTGGCAGTGGAAGAATGTATATCACCACAAATGGTGGACTGAGTTGGAGTTTGTATCATTCTTTTGATCCGTCAACCATTATTCACGGATTGTCAGTTGCGGTTTATAATTCAAACTTTGCATGGCTTGCGAGAGACTTCAACGAAGTAATTTACCAATCTTCTGACTATGCAACTTGGACGAGTAGACATACGTATGGAGCACCTGTGAATTGCACCGCGGCCGATATGCTGAGTTCCGACGCATATATTCTTTTAAACGATGGAGCTCTGTACAGGTTGCAATATGTAGGAGGAAGTGTTATTAATACGGTAAATGCGACCGCTCCCAGCTTCCTTGACATGAGTTCGAAGGAGCACGATGTTATTTGGGGCATAGGTCCGGACAGAAGAGTCTATAAAAGCATTGACGAGGGTGCTACTTGGAACCAACCAAATCCTGCCGCGCGTTTGGATAAAATATCCGTAGGCTTTGAAAATTAAGAGATAGATAAAAGAGAAACCTTTCTAAACAAGAATTAAGCAAAATGAGCATCTTTCGATGCTCATTTTTTTATACCCTGTTTTTTATTCTTTCTTCCACTAATCATTTTTAATAGGCGTTTAAATTATCAAACAACGTTCAACATGATTTTCCGGGTTTACAAAAACCTCTATTGCTGCGATTCAAACCTAAGGCATTATTTAATTGACGGGCAGCAGAGCGGTAAAAAAGAAAAGGCTGCCTCTTTTGAGACAGCCTTATTACATCAATATTTTCGTTCCAAGCTCCACTACATAGCAACTCAGATTCGATAAAACTTACAAATGGTAATGTGTCGAGTATCCTGAGTTACCACCGGCAAATGTTCCGTAGATATCTAGGTCAAAATAGTTCACTGACTCATCGGGAACAGTACCAAGATAATTATCACCTGTAGGGTACAATAATCTCCATAATTCATTTGAGAACGGAGTTGATACCGATAAAGGACTATGCGTAGGAGGCGAAAAATACCAATCACCTTCAGGCGTATAGCCAATAGTCAATGGCGGTTGATAGGCATACAAATTCCAATTCCAAGCCCCAGTAAGAGTTCGAATTGGCTCATAAGTATCTCTTCTCTGCCAAGACCCCCATTTTTTTTCTTCTGCATTTGCTCTTGTTAGAAAGAAATTATGGTAATGAAGTGCATTTGCACCTTGAGACTGTTGCTCAAACGAATACATCACAATATAGTGCTCAAACCTTTCTTTTTCACCAGGATAATACCATATTTTACCGTTGTAATTCATGTCAAAAATATTACCCATCATACGCCATTTTTCATTTGAAACTCTGCTAGTTCCAAAATGGTGTACATGAATACCTCTCTCCAAGTCAGTACTATTTGCACTAGCTAAGATACTTTTACAACGATCCGACTCATATTTCTTTACTTTGATTTTATCACCTTCATACAAATATAAATCTCCGCCAATTAGAACAAAACCTTCTTCGTTAATCACAGACGTTGTTTCAAACATATCAGTAGCTGGATCAAAAGAGATACTTCCATCCTCTTCAATCTTAGTCTTAATTAATCCTGACGCTTCGTATTTCTTGATTTCTGGGCACCATTCCGGCTCCAGACCAATCCTTTTCAGCTCTTCAACACTAATATCCTCATCTATACCGGCATATCGATCAATTTCAAACGAAATTTGAGCAAGTATTAAATCATCAATGATTATTTGTTGAGTTTTCAGCCCATTAGATTCGCTCCAACTCAATCTTTCGGCAGGACTCAAAGAACCTAAGTAGTTTATCTCGCTGTAGAATGCATCCTTTGATGAAAATTGGAGCATACCATCCCTCACTTTTTCAGTTTCTTGATTCAGCTCAACTTCCTCTTCTGATAGGGGGATTTTATCTTTTTTACAACTTACTGCTAAAACTGACATTAATGCCAGAAACATTATAACTTTTAAAATTCTCATGAATTTGAATATTGGTTAGACTATGAAAATACGATTTTTTTGACAATTAAGCCTCACACTTTATGTTGTATAGTTTTGAAGTGCACTTATTGTCGATTGACTCAATTAATCAAGGAGTGACGAATTTGGAATACGATGTAGAAATCTACTATTCTCTTCGGCTTCATAAAGAATGTCTATAACATCGCCTATACTTCATGCCGAAAGTGTTATATTCGAGAGGTCGGCACGAAAGTATAGCCGCAAAACGTTATATGCAATGCGCCCACACAAAAAAACCATATCCGAATTGAAGACCACAACTTGATTAAGTATCTTTGACAAAAAACTTAATGGAATTTTCTACTGAAAAGTATCAAAAATCTCTAAAGCGAGCTGTAAATCATTTCTGGAACACTAGAAATAAACAGACTGATAGTCGAACCAAATCTGATCAAGGGAATCGAAGTGCCGTTACTGGAGGAAAACAACTTGACGGATTTATTGATTTGATGACAAAAGTGGCTTGTGACATTGGGATTCCAAAAAACTGTATTTACACAAAAGGAAATAAAATACCTGGATTCTTTAGACCGACAAAGGACTGGGATGTATTAATTATTTCGCCTAAAGGAAAGTTAATTTCTGTAATAGAATTCAAATCACAAGTCGGATCTTTTGGAAACAATTTTAATAATCGAACCGAAGAAGCATTAGGAAGTGCAGTTGACCTTTGGACGGCATTCAAAGAAAATGGTTATCCACAGAAACAACCTCCGTGGGTAGGATATTTAATGCTTGTGGAAAAATCGGCTAAATCCACTTCAAAAGTTCGCCTACAAGAACCTCACTTCAGCGTACGTGAAGAATTCAAGAACACGAGTTATATTGATCGATATGCTATTTTCTGTCAAAAACTAATGAT
>JBGCDF010000248.1:0-2666 GCA_045105095.1 Crocinitomicaceae bacterium
TAAAATTAAATATTACGTTTAATTATTTCGTTCAGTTTTTCGAGCAAGAGTTGAGCTAAGCGCGTACAGAAAAAGGTACAGGTCAGTACCAATTTCCATAGCATTTTCAGGATGCTTGTTGCTATGTCGCCTCCCTTGCTCATTCGTTTTCATTTCCCACTATAATAATTAAACCTGAATCTCTAAAAGCAATACGATACAGATCAATCCATGTATTAAAATTGGTATTCGCCTCAGTTGTTTTAGGATAATGAACAATGCGCAGGGTGACTCCTCTAAAATCCGGTATTGATAAACCTTCCGTTAGTTTTAATGCAGCAGCTTCAGGATCAGTTTGGATCAACTTTTTATCAGCCTTGTTATACCATGACAAATATTCAGAGTGTTCCTCCAAATCAGAGTAGAGCAAGACCGTTTTGTTATCAATATCCTTTTTTGAAAGTGCATCCAGTTGTTTAATAAGTGGACGAAATATGGATGAATGTTGAAATTCAAAGACTAGCTGATTTTGCTCGTCAATGAGAGATTCGACCTCATTTGTAAACTTATCAACAGCTCCTTTGCGTTCAACTTCATTTGCATAAGGATCAGTGTGACTTTTAAGTTCCAAACGGATGTCTTTATTAAAATCCGTGTTACCAATATTTTGATATGCGAAATAAACGCCGTCATTTGGTTCTTCTTCCTGATTCCATAATTTCCAAATATCATCAGGTGACGGAGTTTCAATTGTTTCAAGAGAGGTGCGGTCATACATCACCACAATTGCATGTGATGATGTAGGTAGGTCTTGGCAGGCGGATAGCCCTAATATGACAAGTAAAAAAAGTAAAGCTTTCATAGTGATATGGTTTTAGATGAATAATTACGTTTAAGTGTGGGCAAATCCTTGAATGAAATGTCACCAAATACAGGGATAAGGTTAGCATTTCGAATAATCAGTTCCATTTTCAGGGCATCATAACAGCCTTCATATTTAGTGGCGATCTCCTCCTCCAATTGGTGAGCAAGTAACAGGATCGACTTTCGATCCAATTGCTTTTTTCTAAAAGCTTCATCTGATTGTTTTTTCGCCTCGACCAGGTGATTCACCTTTTGTTCGATTTGATCAATGACTGCTTTATCCTTCTTATAGTTACTGTATTCAGTGCGCTTCTTCTTGGATGGGCGAAATTGTTTGATAAGCCAGTAGCAAATGATATACGCGAAGGTGTTTATGATCAGCGGAATAAAGGGACTTAGCATGAACGGTTGATTCGGATTAAGCGAAGTCATGTATGATTGCCGTATGATTCCAAAGGTGTAGAACAGTATTGCTATAGGTATGAGCGAGAGCAGGAATAGGAAAATTTGTTTTCTGCCATTGTCCCCTGCATACTTTTCAATCAAATCAGGTATAAGATGGCTGTACCAGAAAATGAGCACCGCCGACAGCACCGCCGCACCAATACTGGTTAAAATGGAGCCACCGAGCATTGAAAATGCTTGGAAATTCAGGAGTACTTCCGATCCAGCAATAATATACAGAATCCACAATTTAGGATACCACGCTCTAATTTCGGGACCGAATTTCTCTGCCCCTTCATTAAGTTTTGCCTTCTTATTGGTCAACTCCTTATTCAAGGCATCATGTTTTTCTTTGAATTCACTGTCTTCTATGGATTTCGTTTCAAGATCATTTTTAGCATGTTCTCGTTCCATCTCGCCTTGGTACTTTTGATCCACCACATCAATAAGGGCATTATAGTCTGGAGCCATAATACCCAGCATGGGCAAGAGTGTTTTCTTTTTCACGACGACATCATTTTCAACCGCGCCGATTTTTTGTGCTGTTTCCTTAATGTGCTTTGCGCGGATCAAATCATCTTGCTCTTTAATATATGTCGACAGTTTGTCGTCAGTTACTCGCGTTGCTCCAATGGGAGTCTTTTCTTCTTTTTTTCGTTTCATTTTGCTGTTGTTTATAAATACTGTTCATATTCTTTTGCTAATCGTCTGATTGATCGAAGGCTTCGAACACGGTCGCTTCGCGTTTTAAACTTTCTTTTTTTCCTGCCTTTTTTACATGTACATTTTTTCATATTGCTGGTATTTAATTGTTTGATTTAGATTCTTCTTTATTGATGGCCACGATAAGTTTCCATTTGAGGATTTCGATTTTTGGACAAAAAGTGAAGCTTTCTTGGTGCGCCCAAACCATGATTCGTAATTGCATCCAACTATATAGAGGTTGGATGGGCAAGAGAACATGACCGTCACATCCCTGCTTGCTAATTTTTAAAACACAACCGTAGAGGATATTAACAGAATAGTTCTGGTGCTTTAGTAATCTGATAAGTGTTGCTTTTAGAATCATTGCTTTAAGTCTTGTTACATTGAATTTTAATGGTTGCTCATTCTTCGTTCTCACATTGCTCCTTAAGCCATATAAAACTGGTATTGGTCGGATTGAATTGATGCCCCATGCGCGCAAGATGAAGTGCTTTCATTTTGAAATACGAGCGGGCTTTAGCACTGTAGTGAGCCGTTGATAACAGATACTTAACATGAGCACGAACAAAGAAATACTTTGGTGACGGTAATTTTTCGCCAAGTTCCATGCCCAGCCGAATCATCTCGTCATAATGTGTATTGGCAGCAAGGAGAAACGCCAACTCTATTCCCTT
>JBGCDF010000249.1:0-9363 GCA_045105095.1 Crocinitomicaceae bacterium
GATTGAGCGTTGGAGGTACATTTAAAGTGATTCATCGAAAAGTGGGAGATTTTGCCAATTCCTGGGGATTTGGAATCGATGCTGGTGCTCAATACCAGACGAAGAACAACTGGAAATTCGGTTTGATGGCGAGAGACGTGACATCAACGTTTAACGCATGGGTATTCGATTTAAATCAAGAAACGCGAGAAGTTTTCTTAAATACAGGAAATGCTCTTCCTGAAAATGGATTGGAGTTAACACTTCCCCGATTCATCTTTGCCGGTTACAAAAAGTTTGATCTCGGAGAAAAAGGACTTCATGCCGCTGCCGAGTTGGATTTGGATGTCACTACAGACGGAAGAAGAAATACGCTAATTCGTACAGGACTTATTTCTGTTGACCCGCATCTTGGGGTGAGCGTTGGATTTAAAAACTTCGTAAGTATCCGAGCTGGATTATCAAACATGCAATACGTGAAAGATTTTGATGATACTCAACGTCTAAACGTACAACCAAACATTGGAATTGGATTGAATTTTAAAAGTGTGTACCTTGATTATGCTTTTACGGATATTGGAGATGCATCTGTTGCGCTATACTCGCACGTTGTATCACTACGCGTTAAGTTGAATCAACCTAAAAATTCTGGCTCAGAATAATGACAAATTGGAAACTGATTATATTACTACTACTAACTTCGATCCTTACTTGGTCGGCTTCCAACGCACAAACATTTGGGAATGAATGGATCGATTATTCTCAGTCTTATTACAGCATTAAAATCATTGACGACGGTGTTTATCGAATCGATTCCACTACACTAGCGAATGCAGGAATCCCTGTAGGAGCTATTCAATCCGAAAACTTTCAACTGTTCGGTCGTGAGAAAGAAATCCCTTTGTTTGTTGAAGACGGAGGTGATTCAAGTATTGATGGGAACGACTACATCCTCTTTTTTGCTCAACGAAATGACGGGTGGTTAGACTCTACCCTCTACCTTGATCCCAATACGCTCGCCTCACCTGGGCTTAGTTTATACAATGATACTATCCAATACTTTCTTACATGGAATAATTCAACGTCCAACTTAAGATATACTATTGAAACTGATGTTGATTTCGCTTCATACACTCCTGCCTCACATTTCATGGGGTTTACTGAGCAAAACTTCAATGGTGAGTATTTCGAGGGCCAAAAGTCTTCAGAAATCACGAGTTCCTTTTTCGTTCCTGGGGAAGGCTGGGGAAATGGAAAATCTAATGGTATACCGGGCGGGACTAGTGTTGCTTTGAATTTTTTCAATCCATACAGTTACAATGGACCTGGCGCACCAAACTCAGAATGCTTGGTGCTATGTGTCTCTGCCTCCAACGCCACGCCAATGATCAATGGCGATAATCATCACTTGAGATTGAGAGTAGGTACTTCTGGAGGGATCATTCAGGATACCACTTTTAACGGCTACAAGCAAATAAAAACTACTGCTTCTCTTCCACCTTCAGAAATAGGCCCTAGCGCCACTCCTCTTTTCTTTGAAATCATTGATGACCTGAATGTGGATACAGATTTTCAGGCGTATACCTATTATCAGATAAAATATCCTAGACGACCAAATTTCGGAGGTTCCTCAGAGTTGCAGTTTAGCGTTCCTAACAGTTTGACAGAATCCAAAACAAGATTAGATATCATTGCTGCCGGGTATTCTGATCCAATTGTTTTCGTTCATGGTGAAACACCTCGAATGATTCCTTTTGTTCCGAATAGCGGAACACACTCTATGCTGATTCCGAACTCCGTTTCAGGTATTCAACAGTCAGTAGTTTATTCGAATTACTCGAATGTGAATACTGTTTCTTTAGCACCTGTTAATGGAAATGGAACGTTCACCGATTTCCTCGCTCAACCTGGAGCTCAAGACAGTGCATTGTTGATGGTTTACCATGAATCTTTGGAAAGCAGTGTTGATAATTACAAGGCGTATCGAGAATCCATCTCTGGTGGAAGTTACAACGTTGTAAAGGCGAACGTTGAAGAGTTATATCAACAATTTGGTGGTGGAATCGAAAAGCACATTTCTGGAATTCGACGTTTCGCTCATTACATTGATGTCAACTCCACCCTGAAGCCAAGCGGACTGTTTTTGGTTGGAAAAGGAATCCGAGAAGCAAACCTTAACTCATCTACTTCGGACGGTCCAGGGACTCGTTTTGACGCTTCACGCTTTCAACAATCGCTTGTGCCTTCGTTTGGACATCCATCTAGTGATGTTGCCATTACGGCTGGATTGGATGGAATATCCAATTGGGCTCCACTGATACCTACAGGTAGAATTTCGGTTCGCTCAGCAAGTGAATTACAGGGGTATCTTGATAAAGTCATAGAATATGAGGGTCAACAAGACTCAACAGACATTTACGATACACCGAACAAAGATTGGCAGAAACAGGTTATCCACTTTGCAGGCGGTAGTGATGTTCAAGAACAAACAGACTTTCAAAACAAAATGAATATTCTTTCGAATATCATCAGTGATTCATTGTTTGGAGCTTCAGTTACTAAGATATACAAGACAAACAGCAATCCTCTCGATCCTACTGTTCTTTCATCCGTTACAGATAGAATTCAAAACGGGGTTAGCTTAATGAGCTATTTAGGACATGCCTCAGCCACAGAGAGTGGGTTTGAGGTAAACCTTGATGAGCCAGTTAACTGGAACAACACCGGAAAGTATCCTGTAATGTTGGTGAACTCTTGTTACAACGGAAACATTTTCCAATTGAACAATTCAAAATCGGAGGAGTTTGTGCAACCAGCGGGAGTTGGGGCAATCGCTTACATTGCTTCCGTTCATTTGGGGTTAGCAACAGACCTTTCTATTTATTCTTCAGAACTCTACCGCAATTTTACGGCAAAAAACTATGGGGGGACGCTAGGCGGTCAGATGAAAAATACCATTCGTCAGATGGAATTGTCCGTTGGATCGTTTAATATGGAAGCCACCTGTGAGCAGATGACCTTGAATGGTGATCCGATGCTTCGACTAAATTGGCATACGCAACCTGAAATAGAACTATTACCAGAGCGTGTTTCTTTCGGACCGGCTGAGATCGATTTACTCACGGATAGTATCGAAATGAATATCGTTTTGAGAAACCTTGGTCGATCTGTAACTAGCCCATTTAGTTTAGAAGTAAAGCGCAGTTTCCCGCAATCGGCTGTAGATTCTGTGTACAGTTTTCAGATTTCCGAATTACATTACACGGATACCTTCTCATTCAAAATGCCATTGCAATCAAGCATTTCCCTCGGTCTAAATACCTTCACCATTAGTACTGATCTACCTTCAATTATCGGAGAAGTATATGATGAAATCAACAACAACCAGATCACCAAAACACTCTTCATTGACATTGATGGTATTCTTCCAGTTATTCCTTATGATTTCGCCGTTGTCCCTAATGACAGCGTAACGGTAAAAGCTTCAACTGTCAACCCCGTAGCAGATTACAATACCTATCGTTTTGAAATTGATACGACTGACTTGTTCAACAGTCCTGAACGCAGATTCGCTCTGGTTTCTGGTTTTGGAGGAGTGAAAGAGGTACATCCATCTCAGTGGTTAGGTGCTTCTTCAGGTCTATCAAATCCTCTTGTCTGTGAGGATAGTGTAGTCTATTTCTGGCGTGTAGCCATTGAGGGTCCTTCACCTGATTGGCGTGAGTTCTCATTTCAACATATTATCGGAAAAGAAGGATGGGGTCAAGATCATTTCTTCCAGTTCAAAAAGAATGGATTTACTGGTGTCGAATATAATCGACCTACCCGTACAAGACAATTTACTTCGAACTCCAAACTGTTACTTTGTAAGGCCCTATCTGGAATTGATTTCGGCACGTACTTGGAGAATCAATGGTCACTTGATGGGAATTACGAAACTGATAATTACGGAATTGGTAACGGAAATCCTCAAACTCATTATTCGGTTCCTAAATTTCACGTTGCAGTGATTGATCCTGTGACACTCGAGCCATGGTACACTCGCTTTACGCCGAACAACGAAAACCTTGATCATAACTTCGGAAATAACAATGATGATATCAACAGTTGGTTTCCCAATCCTGTTAGGGCGATGAACATTTTCACCTTCTTCCAAACAGACCCTGTTCGATTGGATTCTTTCCAGAGTATGATTTTAAATCATGTTCCCGATAGTCATTATCTCTTGATTTATTCCCCAAAAACTACTGCTTACGATAGTTGGGCAGCACTGGATTCTGCAGATATGTTTGGCTTGTTCCAGGGCTTAGGATCAGATAGTATATATGCTGGGCGCCCCAATCGTCCTTTCATCTTTTTCTGCAAGAAGGGAGATCCAAATTCAGTGGTAGAAAGATTTGCCCAATCGGCTGGTGAAGATGTATCGGTGAGTATTACCATTTCAGGTAAAGACTATAATGGCACCGAAAATTCTACTAAAATTGGTCCAGCTGCCAGTTGGGGCAATGTCTACTGGAAACAAGATCCTCTGGAACCCTCTACCTCTGATACGACAGTGCTCAGGATTAAAGTATACGATATTAATGAAAGCTATCAATTTAGTATAGATACCGCTTTTACATCCGACGATTCCTTGCTAAATCTGCAAAGTATGGTAGATGCATCCTCCTACCCTTACATTCATTTAGAGGCCAATTATACCGACACCTTTTCATTTACACCTGCCCAGGTCGATCGCTGGCACGTATTATACGATCCACTTCCTGAGGCAGCAATAGACGGAACAAATCAATACACATTTACACATCCAAGCGATACTTTAGAGGCTGGACAAACCTTTGATTTTGCCGTGGACGTGAAGAACATCTTTACAGTCGACATGGACTCATTACTTGTTGAGTATTGGGTGGAAGATGCCAATCAAGTGAAGCACCAAATTGCCTACGATCGACAAGGACCGCTGCTGGCGGGAGAAACCCTGAGAGATACCGTTACCGTGAGTACTGAAGGCTACAGTGGTTTGAACCTGTTCTTGATGGAAGTGAATCCATATGTAAATGGAAGCTTATATATCACAGACCAGCCCGAACAAGAGCACTTCAACAACCTTTTGCAACTACCATTTTATGTCAATCCTGATGAAGTCAATCCGATTTTAGACGTAACGTTTAATGGAAGACACATCTTGAACGGTGACATTGTTGATCCCTACAGTGAAATATTGATCACCTTGAAGGATGACAACGAATTCCTCATTATGGACGACATTTCTGACACCACGAATTTCGGAGTTTATTTGACCGATCCAAATGGTGTTCAAAAACGGATTCCATTCGTTGATGGAACGGGAGATATCGTAATGCAATGGATTCCAGCAGAACCTCAACACAAACGTTTCAAAATTGTTTGGCCGAGTGAACTCGAAATAGACGGAACATATACCCTATTTGTTCAAGGTACGGATAAGAGCGGAAATCTTTCTGGAGACTTGGACTACAACGTGTCTTTTGAGGTCATTCATGAATCGACTATCACGAATATGATGAATTATCCAAACCCGTTTAGCACCAGCACTCGCTTTGTGTTTACGCTAACTGGTTCTGATGCTCCTGACGAGATTCTGATTCAGATTTTAACAGTCTCTGGAAGAGTGGTTCGTGAGATTACGGAGGACGAACTCGGTCAGATTCACATAGGCCGTAACATCACAGAGTATGCCTGGGATGGAACCGATGAGTTTGGAGATCCTTTGGCGAACGGAGTGTATTTGTATCGCGTAAAAACCGAGTTGAATGGCGAGTCGATTGAGCATCGCGAATCTGGTGCTGATGGTCATTTCACGAAAGGCTTCGGTAAGATGTATTTGCTGCGATAAGGACTGTGCGCATTGAATACTTCCCGCACTCGACATATTTGAATCTCTACTCACTTTTCATTAGACCGCAGCATCTGCTTTAAGGCTTCGAAGCAAGTTTTTCAACAATTTTCGTTATCCCGATTCAATAGAAACTGTATTGAATCTGATAAATTTGAGTGAATTGGAACAAAAAATCGACATTGGTTTCTCCAAAATCAAAGGAATTATCAATGTCACATTTTCGTATATTACCAACATAAACCGAATCAACATTTACTTTTGAGAATATACAATGTCGACTTCCTTCGTGGACTGGCTGTTTTGATGGTTCTTTTGGTTCATGCAAGCTCGTCAACTATCCCATGGATTGAAGAGTCTCCTCTTCATCAAATCTTTGAGATCGGTAAATATGGCGTAGAAGTTTTCTTCGTTATTTCTGGCTACATTATTTGTTATTCCTTGTTCCGCAGCAAGTATTCTTTAAGGAGTTCGTTTCATTTTTTAGCCAAGAGATTCATTCGAATAAATCCTCCGGCATATGTCATTATGATCGCCTATTTGCTGATCGAATTATGCACGTATTTATTTACAGGAAATTACTTAATCTTATCGGATCCGTTCGAATCTAAACTATTGTCTACCAATTTATCATTTACGGCGAGCCTATTTGGAACGGATTACTACATTGGACCCTTCTGGACATTGGAAGTGGAGCTTCAGTTCTATTTGACAATTGCTTTTATTTTTCCTTTCCTTACACACAAGTTAACGTTTATACGCTATTTGGCTTTAGCTGGCATGTTATTACTGGGGGCCTGCACTATGCCTTTTGCTCTTAGTGAATATGTCGCATGCTTTCTATTAGGGGTAGCCTACTTTTTACTCCAGAACC
Organism: Crocinitomicaceae bacterium; assembly: GCA_045105095.1. Lineage (GTDB taxonomy): Bacteria > Bacteroidota > Bacteroidia > Flavobacteriales_D > Crocinitomicaceae > UBA4466. Next base: position 6,729 of record JBGCDF010000249.1, read on the forward strand.
GTTTCATGAATGCAACGGGTTTCGTGGTATTGTTGGCATTAATCCTTAGTGTATTTCTAATCAATGCCCAATACTTTGAGCTTCTGTTTTCATCCTTGAGCTTATTGGTGATAACACTAAAGAAACCGATAAAAAGTGCCGTGTTCCAGTACTTGGGGAGAATTTCGTATTCACTCTATATCCTTCACATCTTTGTGTTTATGTATTTAGATGTTGTTTTGAATAGATTGAATCTAAATCACTTGCACACTTCAATACCAACCAAAGTCATCGTCATTATTGTATATAGCGGAATCGCCATTTTGTTCTCGCACCTATTCTATCTATATGTCGAAAAGCCATTCATTGCTTATTCGAAGAAAATAAAGCTCTAACAAGGGTGTACTGAGTACTATATTTTCGAAATAATCAACACATCATTGGCTTGCGCACCGCGGAGTTCCAAGGTCATCCTATCATTTTTACATGTGGTGACTGTCCAATCCGCATTAAGGTGAAAGAACGGTGCAAAAGGTGTTAACGTAAGATTCAGCGTAGTCGGATTCTTCTCGATACCTGTACTCCAATTTCCTGAGATGGTTTCGTCTCCAATTACATCGATATCTCCCGCTTGGGAAAAGGTAAACGAATAATTCTCGTAGACTGAAGTCATATCAGTGTTATCAATAAACGCTGAAGACAACCTCCAACTTCCATTCACAATGTGTCGTTTGACTTTGTTCGGACTGGAGTATTTCTCACAACCCGCACTGGTGCCAACGAGCACTAATAGCGTCATCAAAAAAGCGAAGCGTATGAATGGAGATCGAGTATTTGTCATATGGTTCTTTATGCTTCCGTCGTCGGCGTACCAAAGTTCATTGGTGGCATTGGCGGAACGTTTCCTTCATCTATAACGCCAAAAGCTTGCTCATATTTTCGAACATTGTCTTGAATTGCGTTCAGAAGGCGTTTTGCATTTTGCGGTGTCATGATCACACGCGAGCGAACTTTCCCCTTGGGCATTCCTGGCATCATTTGAATGAAATCCGCAACGAACTCTGTTGGAGAATGTGTAAGAATTGCTAGGTTTGAATATATTCCTGTTGCTATATCTTCAGGAAGTTCGATGTTCACTTGATTTTCGTTTTTGTTGTCCATGGGATAAAGATAGTTAATCGAGTAAGATTCTCGTTGAAATCAATCGCAGTTTGCTTTGAGCTTCCGCAATATTAAAACCATGATTAGTCATTAGGACCTCCCCTGAATTGCTCCATGTGCTCATTGCGTTCGATCATCAACTCACTGAGAAAGCTCTTATTGCGATCCAACATACTATTCTTTCGGAAAGAGAGGAATTCCCCATCTGCATGTATGCTGAAATAATCCGTCCGATAGAAGACAAGTTTGAAAAAGGGAATTGACCACGAATATCGTGTATTCTTGACGTTGAAGTGTACCAAAATCCCTTTTGGACGACGTTCGATGCTTCCGTATACCGCTCCAGTTGCATGATCCATGATTTCCTGGAATCCAATGCTCGACTTATCAATAATCATGCGATGTGAGTCTATCCCTCCTAGTTTGAAACGTTCGATGAGTCCAAACGGTTTGCCAAGTTGAGCTACTAGTTCTTCTTCCGTTTCCTTATCGATGTATGTTCCGTCGAAAATCATGACAAATCTTTTTTGTTTAACTAATTTAAGTTATCTTTAAACAAAACACAAGTTAGTTTTGAGTTTATCGCGATTAGGCAGCTTCTGAGGAGGAGCTGCCTTTTTAGTTCTGACTCCGATTAAATGGATACAATCTCTAATTTTGATCCGTACAAATTTGCCTGATTAAACTGATTTGCGATAAAAATTTATCCTTATCTGATTCATCCTGAAGTTCCTCTCTTTGAACCAGATCATTCATCACTTCGGCATATTTCAAACCTTTCGAACACTCAACGAACGCATAGATTGACATGACTTGAAAGAGCGCATCTTGACTTGCGAATTCCTCCCAGCACTGGAGATAAGCCTCCAGAGACATTGTTTGATCATGATCTGATATAGTCAAATTATATCTCCAACCATATGCCGTGCCTAAATCCAAGAGATACTTTTCTCTCCCGAAGGCTAAATCTACGTTCCTAAGTGAGTCGAGAAAGGCAATACGCGCTTCCAGGTTGTCATAACTCCACTCGCCATATTCTCCATTGAATTTTTCTTTCAATTCGAAGTAACTGCTTTGACCAGATGAATTAAAACTCAAAAGGAAAGTAAGCAAAAGGACAATTATTCTCATAAATACTAATTGTTATGGTTTTCGGTTCGTTATGAACAACGAATCTAGCAATTACGCGTAAAAATGTTTTTAAAAATTAGAAGTCATTTAACGCACTTTCGAACTCACTCAAAGAAGGAAGAAATAATCAAATGAATTCATATCGGCTCTTGATTCTTGGACAACTTTAACCCAGTCGGGTATGTAACTTTCAAGTTTAGATGGACTATTTTTTTTAAAGTCTAATTAGATCTCCTTGCATTTTCAGAATGGGAATGGATCTATCAGAGAAGGATCATGTGGTCGTATTTATTCGCATAGAACTTTGCTGAAATTAAAGCCTTATGACCTCGCACTTTATTATGCTCTTCACGATCTTTCTCTT
>JBGCDF010000250.1:0-4353 GCA_045105095.1 Crocinitomicaceae bacterium
TCAAAAGTATGAGTTCGACAAAAGTCAAAAGAATCAACAAATCTCGGATATTCATAGCGAAATTAAGGAGGTTCAGAGTTTGATGTACCTGCTAGAAACCAACGGCTCTGACCCTGTTCTATTAAATGAAGCATCAGATAAACTAAAGGAAATTAACCGTAGACTCCTGAGAGTTGAAAATTGGCAAGATTTTTTAGAATCCTTCCGAACATCTTATCCCGCTTTTGAAAATAATTTGTTACAAAAATTCCCGAATTTAACTCCAAATGAAATGCGAATAGCCATCTATTTAAGAGCTGGTTTAAACTCGAAAGAAATCGCACAAATGAAAAATATTAGTCTGTATGGATCTCGCACTTCGATAAAACGTCTGAGCAAGAAGTTACATGTTACGAGTAAGCAAGAATTACAGACACTGCTGTTCCGTTTTTAGTTGAATTCAACCGATCATCTTATGACATCAACAACTTCATTTATCAACTTATTGTGGGTGATCTTATTTATCCCCTTATTTGCTATTGGCCAAGAGGAAAAAGAGGCTATTGAGAACATAAAAGCCTTCTCAACTACTCAAAAACGTCTCGAACTGTATTTAGATGAAGCCGAAAGGAGGAGAAGGTATGATTACTATTTCTTAGTAGACTTAATTAACGAATCCTTGAAAGAGGACTCTATAGGTCATTACCCCGAGTATGAGGTGAAATTGAGAATTCTTCTAGGAAGAACTTATATGAATCTTGAACTCATATATCTTTCGGAGCGTGAATTTTCCAAAGCCGAAAGCATTACCAAATCATCTGGTTTAGAAAAATTACTTCCTAAATTGTACCTAGAAAACTCAGAGGTTATATTAAGAAATAGATTGATTCCGCTTGACGAAAAAAAGCAGTACTTCGCAGAGAAATTTAACCGCGCGAAAGAATTAATTAAAAAATCCAATATTCACGAGCTAGAAGGTGAAACTGAATTTGTTCAAGGTCTTTATTACCTTCTTTATCAAAATTCCGAGAATGCTTCGCTCTACTTAGAGCGTTCCCAAAAGTGCTTTAAAAATATCATGGGAATGGATAATCAGCGCTATAAATTTCAGATAGAAGTATTAGGTAGTCTTGGAAACACAAAGCGTATTCAAGGCAATTTGAACGAAGCAAGGCATTACTTCGAACGATCATTAGTCTTGGCAAATGAATACCAGTATTTATTCGAAAAGACCATAATTTATATCAATCTTATTGAGATCGAAAGTGAATCAGACAATTTGGATTTAGCATTGAATTATGGTTATCAAGCTCTTAAAATTGACAAAAACATGTACCGAGATGGTGTTTCTGACAAAGCCAAAATTCACTATTTAATGGCAGGTTTGTACGAAAAAAAGGAAATGTCAGATTCAAGTCTTGCCCATCATATAAAAAGTTTTGAGTTAACCTATACTAACAGATTTGAACGAGCTCAATATGAAAATAAATTAACACAAAACATACTTTTAACCTCGGAAGCAGATAAGATAAAGTCACAGCATTTGGAGGGGGGAATTACAGAATTGGTAGATCTCAATCACGCTTGGAAAATAGGCTTCTTCATTGCCTTTTTTCTAACAGCGCTTCTTTTATTTCTTTATCTCCTTCTCCTCCGTAAAAGAATTAGATCAAAAAATTATTCTAATCGGGCACGCGAACTCTCCATTCAACTGAACAAAAGCCGAGATCTAGTTAAACAGAAAGAGAAACAGATTTCAGAAGTCATCAAGACCACCAGCGAAATGGGTAGCGTTATTCAATTGTTAGCTAACGACAATCCCAACTCCATATCCATAAGAGACCTCGCCCTAAAAATCAAAAGCGTAAACAAAAACCTGCACCGAGAAAGAAAGTGGGAAGATTTTCAAGAAACTTTTCAGCAAGAACACCCTGATTTTAGACAAAACTTAATCAAGAAGTTTCCAAAATTATCTCAAAACGAACTAAAGATAGCTATTTATTTAAAAGGTGGACTTTCAGTCAATGAAATCGCCAACATTAAAGGGATTAGTACCGAAGGAACACGCACCGCAATAAAACGACTGGGCAACAAACTCAATATCACCAACAAAAAAGAATTGATCGCTTTTCTCGATGATTTTTAAGCTGACCATTCTACAGCGCTCATTTCCGACGTATTCTTTAAGTATTAGTGATACACATCTATTTATTATCGAATCATTAGTTTTAAACAATTCAATGATCTTTCCGACTGTAATAGATATACTCCCGATTCGATTCCTGTTAAGTCGATTTCTGACTGGGAACCAACGTGGTTGTGCGACCGTATAAGTTTTCCTTCTAGGGAAAGAATTTTCATTCTAACATCACCTTCAATAGTTGATGATATGGTAAACTTCCCATTACTCGGATTTGGAAAAACCCTGAACTCCACTTGTTCGTCCTCATCTAAATGCGCGGTATTTACAAAGACCGATGGAATATTATTTGAAGCTGCGATAACTTCCACCATATCTATTTTCGCAACAGATGCAGCAATTGTAGTATCAAGTTTACCCGACACAAGTGTTAAGAGAGTTCCATCAATAAAGTCAGATGCTCCCCAATAGGTATTATTCGTTCTTATTTGAATCGAACGATTATCATCAAGAAAAGTAACCATGTTACCTTCTGTTATAGCGTTGGGATCAAAGTGATTGCTAAATTCAACACGAACTTCTTGATTCCACACGTGCATTTTGATATTTAATACTGTATCTACGCTCCAATCGCTAAACGTTCCAGTAAACAAGGTATCGTTTGAAATGGAAGCAGAAGGATTTTCCGCTAACAAATGAACGGTTGGTTGAGAATCATCAAATAAAATGTTTACGATAAAGTTAGCTTTTCCCGTATACAGCTCATGACCTATCACCTCTTCAAAAACTGACGTATCACTGTAATCTAACAAACCTATATTGACAAAGGAATTCTGATTATACTCCGTTGGATCTAATACAATTGAAGTTCTTAAAATCCCACCTTTCTCATCATTCCAGGCAAAGGGATTTCGAGAATAAGCACTAGCTCGGTTAGCTACTGCGTGATCGAGCACAAGCTGCTGCCCGAAAATCGTGCTAGATGTCTTCTCAAAACCATCTCCAATTTGCGATACCATCGTAAAATCATCATTTACAACATGTATATGTGGATGCTCCACGAAATTCACTGCATCTCTAAAATGAGCTGCATTTGTTGAACAATGCCCACCTGATTTTTCCAAAAACTTACCTTTAAATCCATCCTCTTCCATTCCATTATGGTAGATATTCATAATATCTCCCTCGCGAAAATCATCATAGGACGTTTGTATTGCATAACGACGATCGAACGTTTTCGCATAATCTAAATAGGATGCTGTAAACGGAAGAATGTACTCATAATTACTGTTTGGGTTTTGTGTTTCATAATCTTGATCAACAGTCCTTAAATAAGAACAACCACAATTGGGCAACGCCCCATAAAACCATTCAGGGTAGGTCAAAGCAAGCAGTCCAGCCATTCGTCCACCTCCTGACTGACCCGATGTATAAATTCTTGAGTCATCAATGTTTAAAACTTCCCTCAGCCTATACACTGCAGCCATTGCCACTCCCATTCGAATATCAATATTGATAGGATTACCAATATTGTCTCCAGCCACCATGATTAATTTTTTTTCATCTAACACTGTGAGCCATGAAGATGGAATACCACCATTATTTCCTGAATTAATATAGGTCACGAGCCCATACGGCTCAGTACCATCGTAGGAATCTGGGATATAAAAATCAAAGGTGTATGTTGGAAGTAAACTGTTTGGATCAGGATAAAAACCAAAGTTACCATAACCAGACTGTGACGGAAAAATGACCGCGGTATTTTGTACATCTCCTATGAGTTGATCATTTATTAAACCAGTCCCCCAAGGGCTTACCTGCGATGACGCTGAGAAAGCTATAAAGCACAGGACGATTACAATTACTTTTCTTTTCATGAATATGTATTTAATGTGATTCATCAGTTAGGAGAAAAAATTAGACCGAAAAACGCTAATAAGAATCTCCATTGGAATTATCAATATGTTAGTATTTCCTTTATTACAAGCGTATCTCCATCTGTTATTTCAATAAAATAAACTCCACTTTGTTCAGGAAGTTGAATAATTACTTCATCATTACATTTGAAATGACGTTCGCTATACTTCTTTCCTGTAAGATCGGTAATTTTGACTGACAATTCACTGTGCAATCCATTCTTATCAAGATACACAATCCCGTCCGTTGGGTTCGGGTAAAACCTCAATGACTCTAGTTCATTTTCAGACAAACCAATTGTATTAATTTCAACGCAA
>JBGCDF010000251.1:0-8335 GCA_045105095.1 Crocinitomicaceae bacterium
TGCGCGCGTGAAAATCTTCGCTAAACTCGCCGAAACCTACACTGAACCTGAGCACCTCACAAAATTTAAAGATGGCGTTCAAGTAGATTTTTTCTCAGATGATGGAGAGGTTATTTCCGTACTTACCGCACTTTACGGTGAAGTAAATTTCAAATCAGGGTTGATCACCGTTCGAGATTCCGTTGTACTTCGAAACATTAAGAAGAAACAAACCATGGAAACTGAACAGTTGTTCTACAACCAGATCAACGATACAATTTATACGCAAAATTATGTCGTTTGTAAACGCGATGGTAAAGGCGTCATTGGTCGTGGACATGGATTAAAAACCACGCGTTTCTTTAATTACTTTGACATTCTTGAGCCTGAAGGTAAGATGGATTTCTCGGAGGAATAACTACCTTTGTAAAAACACTTTGTTATGGAACGGTACAATCAAATCATGCTTTACTTCTGGTTACTTGTTGGAGTTTTTGGACTCGTCGCGGTAACGTATTTCGGAGCGAAAGAAGGGTTTGGTAAATGGGCCTACTATTACATCTTCCCTGCGCTTGCTTTGCTTATGTTCTTGATGCGTCGCTTTATGATGCGCCGAATGAAAAATCATATGGAATATCTTAAGCAAAAAGAAGCCGAGGAAGCAGGGAAAACAGAGTGAGTTTGATTGCGAGAGCGAGAAGCTTCGAAGTAATTATCAAAAATCACGAATTCGTCCAACACTCTGGTTATTGAGCCTGCCGAAGTAGACACTCGCACTGAGCAACGCGCTGCCATTTATCACAAAAAATGTTGTTTTATCAGCATTAAATACTAACTCAAGGATTTCTTACGTTACAGTAGTACCTAAATCTGTAACTTTAATGAATAAGACTGTTACGAATGTAACTTTTTGCATTATCTGACTGTCTAACGGTTATGAAGTTCAACTATTTTCTTCTTTTAGTAATTGTTTTTTGCGCAGGCAATGCTTGGTCGCAGCAACTTGTGCGTGGACACATTACAGATGAATTCGATTCGCCCATTCCATTCGCCAAAATTTACGCGAAAGATAGTCCGGGCCTTCGGACGGTTGCCGACGAGGAAGGTTATTACGAGATGCGCTTGAATCCAGGAGAGTATTTCTTGGTGTATGCTGCGACAGGCTTCGATCCAAGGGAAGCATACCTCACGGTGAAGGATTCCGAGACAGAGAAGAACATGCAATTGTTCCCTACAGCTCTCGATTTCGAAGAAGTAGAAGTTTCAGCAAAGAAATCGAATCCAGGACGCGAAATTATGTTGAAAGTCGTTGCGAAACGAGACGAAATCAATCAATGGAATCGCCCACACACTGTTCAAGGATACATTCGTGCCACTGAGAAAATTGATCGAAAAGAGAAGGAAAAATCCAAAGACGAAGACAAAAAAAAGGACGAAGAACCTGAAAACACGGCTCCTGATGGAATTGAAGATCCTTTCGCTGCTGAAAAGGCAGAAAAGGAAAAGGAGATTCAAAAGTTGACCAATTCCATGAACCTCGTCGAGTCCGATTTCACACTACACTATGGCGATCGAAATCACGTAAAAGAGATCAGAAATGCCTACGAACAACGCGGACAGAAAAGAAGAAATCATCTGTACTATACCACAACCGTAAAGTCCAACTTCAATTTCTTCCAGAACCTTATGCACTTGGATGATTTACATCAAACTCCGGTGATGTCCCCTATTTCAGGCCCTGGTATTCTTTCGTACAAATATCGTCTGGTAGATCAATACGAAGAGAACGGACGAAAAATTCATAAGATCAAAATCATTCCCCGATATTCATCTACCTCTACCCTCCAAGGGCATATTTATGTCGTCGACTCACTCTGGCTAGTTCAGAAAATCGATGTGACGATGGAAAAAGGAAACTTGCTTCTTTATGATTACTTCCAGATTGAACAAGATTTCGATCATCCAGGAGATTCAATTTGTCTATTGACAAATCAAACCCTCACGTATGGAGTAAAATACCGCAAGGAGTCATCTGTATGCTCCACCGTGGCCACGTTCAACGACTACAACTTCGAACCGAATTTCGGACGTAAGTTTTTCTCAAACGAAGTAGCAGTTACCGAGCAAGAAGCATACGACAAAGACACAGCGTATTGGGCAGAAAAGCGAACAACGGAATTGACATTAGACGAACGCAAGTACATCATTGCGAAAGATAGTATTCATGATGCCCACAACCGCAAGGAATACCTCGATTCGGTAGATGCTGTCTTCAACAAAATTACGGTCCTCAAGGTTCTTTGGTGGGGAATCGAACACCGAAACCGAGCAAAAAAAACACAATGGTATTTGAGTTCATTAGCTGGACTCATTGAACCCATCCAAATCGGAGGCCCCCGAATCAATCCTGGATTCTCTTTCTTCAAAAAGTGGGACAACGAACAAATACTGACAACCGACTTTGACCTTTCGGTAGGTGTCCTCAATGCAGATCTGCGAGGTGGTGCATCCATCTTTTATCGATATCAACCCTTCCATTTTGGCTCCGTAGGGGCACGAGTCTCTCATCGTATTGGAGTGATTCGAAATGACGCTTTCACACAAATTTACAAACGTGACAATTTCTTTGAAGTGACCGATTTGGCAATTCAGCACAATTATGAAGTTTTCAACGGATTTTATGTAAATAACTACTTCAATTTTGCCGAGAGACGCAGTATTTCTAACTATAATTTCTTGGAAGCAATCGACGAACTCCTTCCGAATAATGACCCTACGGAGTTTCAGCCTTATCAGGCATTTCGCACAAGTATGACCATTGAGTACGTACCGAATCAAAAGTACATGCGCGAACCAAATCGTAAGGTGATTCTAGGATCGAAATGGCCAACATTCTACGTGTACTATGAAAAAGGAATCAAGGATCTTTTTGGCAGCGATGTAGACTTTGATTACATCTCAGGAGGAATTCGCCAAACCTTCAAAATAGCCACACTCGGAACGTCTTCTTATCATGTAAAAGGAGGATCTTTCGTGAACAATAACATCGTTCCAAATATCGATCAGAAGTTCCAACGAAGAAGCGACCCCATCTTCTTCACAAGTCCACTTAACTCTTTCCAAATGTTGGACTCCTTGCTACCAACGGATCGATTTTATTTGGAAGCTCACTACATCCATCATGATAACGGCGCCGTCTTGAACAAAATCCCGTTCATGAAGAAAACACGAATTGGATTAGTTGGAGGAGCAAGTTATTTATACGTTCCTGAACATAACTGGCAACACTACGAATTCGTAGCTGGATTGGAGCGAACATTTAAGTTTTCCAAGCGTCGTCTGCGCTTAGGTTTCTACGGAACCTTCGCCCAAGGCAATCAAATGCAAACCCGATTTGGCTGGAAAGTCTCCTTTGCCATCATGGATGATCGGGATATGCAATGGAATTTCTAATTGTATCTATGCGATTCATCAACCTATTGTTTCTTCTTATTTCCACGATTGCATTTGGTCAGGAAGGTACGGTGCTTATTGTTTGCTTCGGATCAACACGGGACATTCCGAAAGTTGAGCGCATCACAGAGCTTCCATGGAAAGAAGAATACTCCGATCTTGACTCACTACAACAGGTTTCACTTGCGAAGGCAAAACAGAAAGAACTAATCATAAGTTTTCCACATTCGCACGCCATTTATACTGGGTATGACAACCTCATCAAGGTCGCCTTGCAAGGGAAAAACTTCGAGAAAATTCAATTGACCTGTGAGGAATGCGACACCCTTTATCAGAAGCATTCCGGTCAAAATTCAGCGTGGATCGTACGTGCAAACACTCCCGGAAAGATCGAAATCAACGCCGTTAGGAAGAATAAAGTCATCTCTTCAAAAGAAATCGATGTTTTCGCCGTGCCACTGCCGACCGTCTATCTGGATGATCTGGATGCACAATTAACCTTAACGACCTTACCCAATCAGATTGGAATTAAGCTCGACGAGAATATCCCCTTGTCGATTCAATTCGTGGCAGTGCGTTGGGATATTCTTATCAATAACGAGAAACAATTCTCTGGTTCTGGTCATTCCATGACACAAAAAGTACAGGACTACCTTCAAAAAGTAAACAAGGGAACGATGCAAATTGACTTGAGCTACTTCTCACCAGAAGGTGAACAAAAAATTAGAGAAATTTTCCGTTTTCACCTGAAGTAGGGCCTATTCTGATCATTGCTGACCTAAGCACCGAGCGAATGAAAAGTTAATTAAGAATACCGCGACTGTTTTTTCAGCCACTCCCCACCTCTTTTACGGAGCAAGGAAGATGAACTGAAACGACAAGTGTCATCTATTGCACAACCAATCTCACTCTCTTGAACTCATCATTCTCCAAACCTATTTCCAGAATATATTGTCCTGACGGGAGGTCAAGGTATAAGTTCACCGTTTGTAGTGAAGCATACTCTTCATTCAACAAAAGCTCTCCACGCATTGAATACACTCTCACATCGATTTTTGTTTGAACATCTCCCAAATCGATCGTCACATCTCCCAATGTTGGGTTAGGAAACACATCAATATGGGTGAGTCCTGCTAATTCATCTGTTGACGTAGTAGATTCTGTTGTGAACTTCCAAAAATTACTCCATTGTCCCCAACTACTTCCGTCAGTCGCTCTTACTCGCCAAAAATATGCCGTCCCCTCATTTAGATTGATAACGGTATAAGAAGAAGTTGTTGATGAAAAAATCTGAGGATTGACAGTGAAAGTCTGACTGGAATCGATTTCCACTTCATAACCAGTGGCTCCGCTAACATCTGACCAATCGAACGTTAAACTTGCGAATGGTTGATTAATCGAATTATTTGGCGGAAGCAGAAGCGAGAAATTCTCCAAGGTATTTGTGGTAAAACTCCATGGGGACGAGTACTGCCCCCAAGTTACTCCATCACTTGCTCGAACACGCCAATAATAAACTGTATTGGGAAGGAGGTTCGGAATGGTCGTCGTCGACTGGCTAGAACTGAACACTTGCGGCGATATACTGAAGGTTGAGGATTGATCAATTTGCAATTCGTAAGCGCTTGCTCCAATCGCTTCTGTCCAATCAAACGAAGAATTCGTAAATGGAACATTTAGCGCACTATTTGCAGGAGAAATCAGGATAAAATTCTCCAAGGAATTCGTGGTAAAACTCCACGCACCTGTGAATTGTCCCCAGTTTGTTCCATCCGATGCTCTAACGCGCCAATAGTACGTTGTATTTGGGGCTAAATTGGAGAGGGTGTTTGTTGAAGAAGCGGAGTTCACAACCATTGGCGACACGTTGAACATTGGCGAGGTGTCATACTCTAGTTCGTAGCTCACAGCTCCGTAGGCATCCGTCCAATTAAACGATACACTGTTATAATTGATATCCGTTGCTAAATCTGTGGGCGATTGCAGCTGAAAATCATCCAACATGGGTGTATCGTTTCCTAGATATCGCGCAATGGCAAAATCATTTCCTGAGTACCCAACGACTACAATTTTGTTGTCAGGTTGTACGAGAACGTCAAAACATTCATTATTGACATTACTATTGAAGGATGTTGTTACTTTTCCATCAGTATCGAAGCTGTTATCTAAGGAATTGTTCGCATTTGTTCTGGCAACAGCGAAATTGTTTGCTAAAGATGTTCCACTACTTCCTGCCATTACAAATTTCCCATTCATATCTTCCGCTGCGCAATAGGCAATATCCACATTACCTGAAAAACTGTATGAAGTGCTCGTCGCAGGAATTGTACCGCTACTGGATACGGTGAGCTTTCTAAAGTTGTGACTCCCACTAAACGAACGTGAACCCGCTAATACTATATCATCATTGGACGTTAAAACCATACCGTAAGCACGAGAGGAACCATTCCCTTCATTCCAGGAAACAACACCATCAGTTGAAAAGGTAAGGTCCATTGAACCGTCACTCGATATTCTTCCAATCCAATAAACATACGCGAGAGTTGTTGTCAAGTTTAGTTTCCAACCAACCGCCGAAATTTTGCCATTTGACTTTACCGACAAGTCCTCAACTGAAATATTTCGGTTATTATCATTGGCCTCTACCAGTAAAATTTTGATCCCGTTACTATCGAAGTTTGTATCCAAAGACCCATTCGGTAAATAACGTGCTACAATTCCACGTGCGACAGCGTTACTGATCAAAGAAGTTCCTCCAACAATAATATTTCCAGTAATCTCATTGACTTTCACCACCCGAATTTCATCCTGTTGTGAATTATCGAAATCAGTAATCACTATTCCATTTGTCCCAAAGGTATTGTCAAGCGTACCATTTACGTCTAAACGCACAAGTGCTGCATTTTTGTTGGAACCATCATCACTGTATCCTGCAAGTATAATCCTACCATCTGCTTGAATGGCTAGATCATTCGCCACATCTTCGCTTCCTGTCTGCAGGTCTATCGTTACACTTCCTGAAACTCCGAAGGTATTATCTATGGAACCATCAACGTTGTAGCGAATACACGTAAAGTTTTTGCCTGTTATGGAACTTGTGGAAAATCCAGCAACCACAATTTTACCATCCGCCTGTAAGGCTACACCGTTTGCCTGATCACTTCCGTTTTCAATTGATGTAACAACTTTTCCCCCAGTTCCAAATGTAGGATCAAGACTACCTGCTGGTTGTGCAAGCCCAAAATTGACGAATGTGAAAATAGAAAGCAGCGTGAGAGTGATCGTTAAAGATTTCATTGGTTTTTAGTTGTGTATACCTTTTTTTGAGGGGATACGTTTTCATACTAAGGTAAGCAAATTATCACTTATTAAAAAAGACGATATTATTCGAACTACAAAACTGTTCTTGAGCCATTTCAACTTCGATCAATTTACTTTTCAACCATTTAGAACTTGTTTCGTTAGTCTAAATAGATGATCATTACAGATCAGACCTATTGAACAATAAAAGTGAACCTTTCCCGTTAAATTCACGGGAAATCTACCTTATGAAACAATTACTATTCATTCTTTTCGTGCTCATTGGAGTTAATTCGGATGCTCAATACCTTGTCATCAATGAATTAATGAGTGTTAACGGTAGTACTTATGCAGATGAAGATGGAGACTTTTCGGATTGGGTTGAATTGTACAACCCAACTCTTACGACCATCAATCTAGAAAATTTCACACTGAGCGACGGTTTCTCGCAATTGGAGAAATGGAGCTTCCCAGCTACATCTATTCCAGCAGGAGAATATCTTGTCATCTTTCTTTCTGGTAAGGATAGATCCATCTCAGGAAGCGAACTACATACCAATTTCAAGTTAAAATCTACTGGAGAGTACATTATTCTATCCAACGATTTAGGCGTAGTAGTGGATCACTTTTTACCTGTCGATTTGCGAAAAGACTACAGTTATGGACGACTTCCCGATGGAACGAACAACGCTGGTTTTTTAAATCAATCGACACCAAACGCGACCAATAACAATACAGAATTTATCAGTTTCATTGACTTTTCGCACCCTCAAGGGTTCTATTCGTACTCATTCGACTTGGAGATGACTTGCCCAGATTCCATCTACTACACCTTGGATGGTTCACGCCCAAACCTACAATCTCAATTATACAGTTCTTCTTTGAACATCGCGGAAAACACATCGAATAAGCTATCGCTCATCCCAACTACACCAGATAATTTTTCCCTACCTGCACATGGGATGAAATTCGGAACGGTGATTCGAGCTCAACCCTACCGGAACGGAATTCCTTCAGGGCCAGTTCATAACAGAACTTATTTCAGTCAGGCTCATGATTACACCTTTGATGTTCTTTCTGTTATTATGGACAGCTCCTGCCTCTTCGATCAGGATACGGGTATCTACGTTCCTGGTGTTCATTTTGATCCTACCAATCCTGATTGGACTGGAAATTACTATCAACGTGGAATTGATTGGGAACGTGCCTGTGCAGTTACCCTCTTTGATAACAATGGAATTGAAGCATTTAACGAGAATATGGGAGTGCGTATTTCAGGGAACAATTCGCGAAGTCTTCAGCAAAAGTCACTTCGTTTTTACATGCGTGACGAATACGGTAAGTCAAGTTTGAGTTATCCTTTCTTTGATGAGAGAACGTATGGTGAAGTGAAACGCTTCGTTGCTCGATCCTCTTTTACATCGTGGTACAATAGAAACACCTTGTTTCGCGATGAACTGGTGCATGCCATGGCCAGTTTGAAAGAACTGGATCTCGATGTGCAAATGGCTCACCGATCCATCTTGTTTATTAACGGAGAATATTGGGGAATCCACACTATCAAAGAGCGACAGGACGAACACTATCTGGAATCGATTCATGG
>JBGCDF010000252.1:0-9599 GCA_045105095.1 Crocinitomicaceae bacterium
CGCTTATCACGGACTCCGAAGCCATTCATACCTACCTCATCTCTGGAAAAGAATTCGAAATTACCTGGATGAAAGTTGTCGTTGGGACCTTGATGATTTTCTTTGCATGGTTCGATTTGAGCCCGAAATACAGTAATTTGAAAGTGGACGCCAAGCACTTACCTCTCGGTGGGTTGTTGAGTGGATTCTTTGGCGGGATTTCAGGTCATCAAGGAGCGTTCCGTGCAGCTTTCCTCTCAAAATCGGGATTGGATAAAAAACAGTTTGTGGGAACGTCGAATGCTATTTCTTTGGTTATTGATGTTTCGCGTATTCCTGTTTACCTTGGATTCATTTCCTTGGGCACTTCGAAAGAACTAGATTTAGCAGCTTCGCTTTCAGATGGGAAAATGCTGTTGATTATTGGGATTGTCTTCGCCTTCGTGGGCACATTCGTTGGAAAACAATTGATTGAAAAGACTACGATCGTAGGTGTGCAGCGCTTGGTTGGTATTTTGCTCTTTCTGATGGGAGGATTGATGATTGGAGGGATTCTATAGTTGAATTTTTTGATGATCTGATTTTTCGATGTGGGCTGAGCGGAGTCGAAGCCCAATTAATCCAACTTTAGCTCATTCATCATTCTTTCGAACTCCCCTTCAAACTCACTATGTACTAATATACGTTCTCCACTCCGTGGATGCTTAAATGTCAATTTCTCAGCATGCAGAAGCATTTCTGTCATGGAAAAGTGCTCTTTGAATAATTTGTTTTGCTTGTTGCAACCGTGTGGACGATCACCAATGATTGGATGGAAAATATGCGCTAAATGCTTGCGAAGTTGATGCATGCGACCTGTTTCTGGCGTTAGCTCGACGAGTGAGAACCTTGCGGTGGAGAATCGCCCATTCTGAAGTTCGATTTCGGATGTATTCACTGTTCTGTAGTGTGTAATGGCATCTTGCGTTTTACCGCTTTCATTGGTGAGTGCGTAATCGATTGTTCCCGCTTCATCTGTCCACCCTCTTACAATGGCTTTGTAGGTTTTGGACACTTCTTGTTCCATAAATTGGATGTGCATTTGGCGGTTCGTTTCCTCATCCTTTGCGAACAAAAGAACGCCTGATGTTTTTCGATCGAGGCGGTGGGTTGGAAATACTTTTTGGCCGATTTGGTCACGTAGAATTTGAAGCGCGAACTCCTTGGCGTCTTTTGCCATTTTTGTTCTGTGCACTAGTAATCCTGCAGGTTTGTGGATTGCAATGAGAAACTCATCTTCAAAAAGTATGGAGAGGGTCATTGGGAAGTCTGCAGATTGAATACGTTTCTTTACGCCTTTGTGTTTTTACTTTTCTAACCGCAGAGGGCGCAAAGGCGCAAAGATTGTGTGTGTGTGTGTGTGTGTGTGTGTGTGTTATTTTTTTCTGAGAATTGTTAGTCCATCGCGAATAGGAAGAAGGACGTTTTGAACGCGTGTATCTTCGTGTAAACGTTTGTTTAGGTCGATTAACGCTTCTGTATCGATATCACCTGGCTCAGCATTCTTTAATACTTTACCCGACCATAGTACGTTGTCAATCAAAATGAATCCTCCTGATGGCACTTTGTCGATGACCATGTCGTAGTAATTACCGTAATTGCTTTTATCCGCATCGATGAATACGAGGTCGAATTTCTCATCCAGTTTTGGAATAATTTGCATCGCATCTCCAATTCTGAAATCGATTGTTTCCGCCAAACCTGCGTTCCAGAAAGCCTCTTTGACTCTGTCTTCTAATTCTTCGTTTCTGTCGATGGTGATAATTTTACCTCCTTCAGCGAGTCCTTCAGCCATACATATCGCTGAATATCCTGTGTACGTTCCTATTTCAAGAATCGTTTTCGGCTTAATCATGTGAGAGAACATGCTCAACGCTCTACCTTGAAATTGTCCGCTTAGCATTCTTGGCTGAAGCACTTCGAGGTGTGTTTTTCTGTTCAGGTTGTATAATAGTTCTGATTCCTGCTCTGTGTGAGAGCACACATACTTGTCAAGTTCTTTTGATATAAATTCCATATTAATTGTCTAAGAGATCATTTGTTTCGTTTCTTCTAAGAATAGGCTGTGACTCTTCCTGAGCGTAAGCTATTAAAAAATGAACGAAGTGCTTTTAACAAAGATGCGAATAATTTATTTCGCAAGTTCGGGAGGTTCGATCTCACCATAATAGGTCGAGGGTTTACTTCTGTCTATACAAATAATCCGGGCAGGGCGCATATTGAGCAATGCCGCCAATTTATCTTGATCCAACTTTCTTCTCAATCGCTGATGACGCTCATACAAACTCAAATACGTCTCACCAAAATAAAGCAAGCATTCGTAGTTCCTCATTTGATAATAGTCGTAAGCAATTTGTCTAAGTATAAGTTGTGATTGTTCCGTTTCTTCGTGGTATTCAAAGTGCAACGCAGCTTGTGGTGAAAGTTCGACTAATTCATCTGTTCCTATTAACTCCAAAGCCAGTTTTCGTTTCTCCCATTCCTCGACTTTCGAAAACATGTAATGAACCAAAGTAGGATCCGCGCCTTTAACTCCCTTAACTTGATTCGCTTGTGCTAATTCCTCTTCAATTCTCCTTTCGATCTCTTCTAAACTAAATCGATTGTAAAAAGGTTTATCGAAACCTTCGTATTTGGGATCCATGGCAAACTGATTGGTCTCTGCTGAAGTAAGACTTCTGTTAAACATAAAGTACTGGTATGTTTGTTCAACAAGGTCTAGTGAGTCCAAATCATGATTAACCATTAATTGTCCGTTACTATTCAGGTCAATGCGGAAAATATCGCGACCTACTAAATCACAATAATGTGGAACATAAACCATACTCATTATACTATCTTGAAAATCTTGCTTTCGCCGTGACTCGTCAATTAACCCATCCAAAATTTCATCCATGCACCGCGTACTATCCGCCTTGGATATCTGATAAAACAGCGGATCAACTTCTTTAGAAGCGTCATCACAAGAGAACAGTGCAAACGCAAAAAAAGGAATAAATAGTAGTCGCATCATACCTTGAATTTATCTGATAAACCACAAAAACAGTGCCTCAGTGAATTGATCTCCGCAGAAAATCGCACTTTTGCACCATGAAGACAGCCAACCAAAAAGGATATAGTGCCATCGGAGTATTTCGTGGTAAAACGCATCACAACATCGGAACGCTCTGGCGATCTGCATATATTCTTGGTGCTGCGTATATTTTCACTGTTGATGGTCGTTACAAAAAACAGTCTTCCGACGTTCTCCGCACATGGTCAAGGATTCCTTTGTTTCAATACAAAACCTTTGATGATTTATTAGCAAATATCCCATACGATTGTCGCCTTGTTGGAGTAGAAATTGATGACCGCGCAGAAATGCTCCACGAATTCGAACACCCAAAACGCGCCATTTATCTACTTGGTGCTGAAGACTCTGGTCTACCTGAATTTGTTAAGGAAAAATGTCATTTTATCGTCAAGTTACCTGGTAATTCATCTTTGAACGTAGGCGTTACGGGAAGCATCGTTTTACATGATCGCGTATCGAAAGTTCCGACCGATTTACCCCCGAATCATCAAGAATAATTTGTTCCCCTGAGTTACAAGCAGTATTTTCGAGAGCTATGCTCAACAAAATTACTGCACTTTTTTTCCTAGTATCCGCATTCCTCATCGGCTCAATTCACAATGGATATGCTCAGGCCAATCCATGTATTGCGTCGTCTACCTACAAAATTGTAGTTCTTGGCTCTTCTACCGCGGCCGGAACAGGACCGTCAACATCTGATAGTACATGGGTAAATCGATACAGAAACTACTTGCAATCCATTAATCCTGGGAATGAGGTGGTCAATTTAGCCGTAGGAGGATATAACACCTATCGCATTATGCCAACGGGATTCATTCCACCGCCCAATCGTCCTAATCCAGATGTAGCTCGAAATATTACCGCAGCCTTGGCCGAATCTCCCAATGCGATTATCGTAAACATGCCTTCCAATGATGTAGCGGGAGGATTTTCCTATGCTGAGCAAATGTTCAACTTGGATACGATTGTTCAAATTGCAAATGCCGCATCTGTCCCCATTTGGATTTGCACGACACAACCCAGAAACTTTAGTACTGCTCAAGCCCAACTTCAATGGGATTTGAAAGATTCCATTCTCTCCATTTTCGCGCCCAATACGATTGATTTCTGGACAACAATAGCCACTCCCTCCTACTTCATAGATCCGTTGTACGACTCAGGTGACGGTGTTCACTTAAACGATGCTGGACACAACATTCTAGAATCGCGTGTGATTAGCGCGAATATTTTACAAAATGTGTATGTTCCAATTGCGAACCCCGATCCTGCTATTGTCAGCATACATCCAGTTACACAAAGTGTTTGTGGAGATTCCATTGCGCAATTCGAATACGATTTAATCAACTTCGGGCCAAACGATTCATTAGATGTGGTGATTACTTCCGAACTCAGTCACCAACCATCCGGAACATCTGTTAGCGACAGCGAAACACTTACTGATGGTCTTCCAGAATGTTCAACGCAGGTCATCACCTTCGAAGGTTCCACCTATCAACAAGGCAGTTACACACTCACGGTGATTGTATCCAGTGTAACGAATTCGAACACTTCAAACGACACACTCGTTTACACCTTTAACACCTCAGGCCACCCCACTTGGACGGCACATAACGACACACTTTGTAACCCGGATTTCGCAACGCTTTCAGTAACGAGCGCCTCACAGGATACCGTTCTTTGGTACACGGATGCAGTCAGCCCTACTCCAATTGGATATGGAAATGTCTTTCCAACTCCACTAATTAATGCATCTACAGATTGGTATGCAGAAGTGGTTCGCGGAGACTTGCATTATTCGGATAAGATCTTCACCACAAATAACTCAGCGATAAATTGGAATGGAACTATGTTCGATTTAATTGGGCACGAAAACATTGAAATAGACAGTTTCGATATTAAGATCAATACCATCGGAACGCAAGATGTCGAAATCTACCAAAAGGCCGGAAGTTATTTGGGATATGAATTGGATGCTAACGCTTGGACATTGGTTGACATTGTCTCCGTTGATGTGATTGACCCCACAATTCAAACACACGTTCCATTCAGCGGATTTTCTATTGCGCAAGATGATACCGTGGGCGTTTACTTAACAATGGCGGATCCGAATGCAGATTTGTCGTACATCAATTCTGGATCACCGCAAACGCGATCAACGAACGAACTAACCATGATCACGGGAAGTGGAGTCAGCAATAATTTCTCGAATTCTTACTATCCAAGAGATTGGAATGGCCGCGTATACTATCATTTTGGCGAACGATTGCAAGGAGATTGTTCTTCAGGGCGTTTCCCAGTGACGGCCTATCTGAGCGATATCCCATTCGAAACGATCCAAGACACCATCATTGATATTCAAGACACATTAATCATTACCTCTACAACAGGATTATCCAGTTACGAATGGATGGATGGATCAACGGGAAGTACATTCGAATTCATCGCCTCTCAATTTGGAAATGGGATTCACTTCGTGACGGTTAGTGCTTTCGATTCTTTAGGTTGTTTCCATCTTGACACTGTTGTTGTGGGAGTCGCAGATTTAGTATCGACTCAGGAGCTTTCTTCGAGCATTTCGGTATTCCCTAACCCTACAACTGGAGTTATACAATTCTCAGACATACATGTAGATGAAGTGGAAATTTTCACGCTGGACGGGAAACAAATCGAAGCACGAGAAGTCATCAATGGAACATTGGATCTGTCAGAGCTCAAGTCAGGATTCTATTTGATAAGAATTACGTTACATGGTCATAACCAGGTAATAAAAATTCTCAAACGCGATCTGTAAGCACCGATTACGAAAATTACCGTACTTTTGCCCCTTCGAAACAGGCAAAGCGAGTTATGCAGAAAATTTTCAATCTCTTCGATCTTAAAGCAAAGGTGAACTACAAAAATGAAATCCTAAGTGGGTTGACCGTAGCGCTTGCGCTTGTACCAGAAGCCATTGCTTTTGCCATGATTGCAGGACTTTCCCCACTAACTGGACTGTACGCAGCTTTCTCAATTGGATTAATTACATCCATCCTTGGTGGAAGACCAGGGATGATTTCTGGAGCAACAGGAGCGATCGCCGTTGTTTACGTGGGAATGATTGCCATTCTGAAAAAGGCAATGCCCGATATTACAGTAGACGAAATCACGCAATACATCTTTGCAACGGTTATTCTAGCTGGAATACTTCAAATCTTAGCAGGATTACTTCGCTTGGGTAAATTCATCCGTTTGGTGCCGCATCCTGTCATGTTCGGTTTCGTTAACGGATTGGCAATCGTCATTTTCTTAGCGCAAATCGACTCATTCAAAGAGAATGTAAAAGATCACTACGGAGAAAATAAAATTGAAACTATATCAACCCTGAAGGCCTACGACGTAAATGAAACAGAGACGTACTTCACCGATAGCGAAACAGGCTTGATCACGTATAATTTCAGAGACAATCAGATCTCAAACGTAGAATCTGGCGAAGTGGAATACGAAATTTACGACGGGCAAGTTTTCGATGCAGAAACGAAAAAAGTAAAGTACAATTACCAAGATGGTGATCTCTATGCAATAGAATCGAAAGGGTTTTTGAAGGAATATTTGGGGCAAAACCAACTATTGTTGATGCTTGGTCTCGTTCTTCTCACAATGCTCATTATTTGGGGATTACCGAAACTTACTAAATTTATTCCTTCATCATTGGCTGCGATTATAGTTGTCTCGGGAGTCGTAATTGGTTTTGGAATTGATACAACAACCGTAGGTGACATCGCTTCAATTGAAGGAGGGTTTCCTCCATTTAATGTTCCACACATTCCATTTACATGGGAGACGTTCACGATCATTTTCCCATACGCACTTATCGTTGCAGGAGTTGGTTTGATTGAAAGTTTGTTGACACTCAACCTGATTGATGAGATCACGCAAACAAGAGGTCGTGGAAACAAGGAGTGTGTGGCTCAAGGAACAGCGAATATTGTTACTGGATTCTTCTCAGGAATGGGTGGATGTGCGATGATTGGTCAAAGTTTGATCAATATTTCTTCTGGTGCACGAGCGAGATTATCTGGTATTGTTGCGTCCGTTGGATTATTGATTTTCATCATGTACGGAGCACCTGTTATCGAAAAATTACCAATGGCCGCGCTAACCGGCGTAATGGTTATGGTTGCCATCGGAACGTTCGAATGGGCATCTCTCAAAGTATTTGGCAAAATGCCGCTTACAGATGTGCTCGTGATGGTGGTTGTTACCCTCGTAACAGTCTTCTTACACAACCTAGCATTAGCCGTATTAATTGGTGTGATTATCTCTGCATTGAAATTTGCTTGGGAGAACGCTAAGCGCATCCGTGCACGAAAATACGTCGACGATGCAGGCGTGAAACATTACGAAATCTACGGACCGCTATTCTTTGGTTCTGTTGGAGCCTTCAACAGCAAATTTGATGTACCTAACGATCCTGAGGAAGTGATCATCGATTTCTCTGAAAGCACCGTTGTTGATATGTCTGCCATCGAGGCATTGAATCAGTTGACGGAACGGTATCAGAAAGCAGGAAAGACCGTCCACCTGCGTCATCTGAGCCCTGATTGTCAGACTCTTTTGAAGAACGCAGATAAGATTATCGAGATCAATGTGAAAGATGATCCGACGTATCATGTTGTTTCGGATTCGATATAGATTGGAAAAAGTTTGAGTTAAGTGTTTAGTTGGTTCATCGATATATGTCGATATTTAAATATATAAATATTTCGATTTTTCAAATAGTCCTCATCCGTATAAAACAAACCTTCAAAAAAACGACCATTCCCACCGAACATTACATAAAACCGATCATCATTCTTTTTTCGATCCAATTTCCGTTTTCCATACATTTGAATCATCAAACTAAATTTCAATGATGAAATACATTAGTGCACTCATTATTCTTTTTTCAATTAGCACCAGCTTTTCACAAACATATACCGTCAGCGGAACCATGAAAGACTCCACCAACGGGGAGGACATGTTCGGTGGTGTCGTAATTGTAAAAGAATTATCCAACGTAGGAGCGACAGTGAATTCCTACGGATTCTATTCCCTCACCATAGAAAAAGGAGAATACACGTTGATGTATCGTTCTTCAGGTTACGAAACAAAAGAGGTCAAAATCAATCTGATTGATAACATGACCCTAGATGTAGAGTTAGCCCTTCCAAAAGATGTTCAGGAGATTGAAGATGTCGTAGTAACTGGAGAAAAAGAAAACGACAACATTACCTCTTCAGGAATGAATGTTACGAAATTTGATCCAAAGGATATTGAAACAATCCCTGTGATTTTCGGGGAGAAAGACATCATGAAAACCTTACAACTTACGCCAGGAGTAAAAACTGCTGGTGAAGGAAACGCAGGTTTCTTTGTACGTGGTGGTGGAGCCGATCAAAACCTCGTTCTATTGGATGAGGCCGTGGTATACAATGCTTCCCACCTTCTAGGATTCTTCTCAGTATTCAACTCAGATGCTGTTAAGGATGTTGCCTTATACAAATCGGGCATTCCTGCTGAATACGGTGGTCGTGCTTCTTCTGTGATGGATGTTAAGATGAAAGATGGAAACAGCAAGAACTTCGGTGTTTCTGGAGGAATTGGTCTGATTTCCTCTCGATTGGCTGTTGAAGGGCCGATTGTTAAAGACAAAGGTTCATTTATTCTTTCAGGTCGAAGAAGTTATTTGGATTTGTTTTTGAAACTTTCTCAAGACGAAGACATTCGAAATACCAAGTTGTACTTCTACGACATGAACGCTAAGGCGAATTACAAGATTTCTAAGAAGGATCGTATTTTCCTTTCTGGATACTTTGGACGAGACAATTTTGGATTTGGAGACCAATTCGGATTTGATTGGGGAAATGCAACCGGTACGATCCGCTATAACAGAATCATCTCGGATAAACTCTTCTCGAATACGTCCGTTATTTTCAGTAACTACGATTACCGATTCACTATTGGAACGGGAGATGATGCCTTTGGTGTAAATTCTTCGATTCAAGATTGGAATGTGAAACAAGATTTCTCATTGTTCGCAAACAAAAACAACACGCTCAAGTTTGGAGTCAATGGAATGCACCACACATTCAAGCCAGGATCATTAACGGGAGGAAACGACTCATTTAATGAAATCGTGTTAGACAGCCGTTACGGAATTGAATTCGGAGCGTACATTCAAAACGAGCAGAAAATCGGTCCTCGCTTCAACATTATGTATGGATTGCGTTACTCAGGGTTTGACCTCGTTGGAAGCGATAAATACGAATTTGATGAAGATGGAGACGTCTCCTCTGTTGATACGACGCTCGGCCGCTGGGAGAGTCTATCGTACCACCAAGGATTAGAACCACGTTTCTCTTTGAGTTATGTGATTTCTGAAAACAACTCGATCAAATTGGGATACAACAGAAACTTTCAATACTTGCATCAGTTATCGAACTCAACGACAACGAGCCCTACTGATGTTTGGGTACCAAGTTCAAACAAC
>JBGCDF010000253.1:0-3688 GCA_045105095.1 Crocinitomicaceae bacterium
ATCAAGGAGTAAGTTCCAGCCGCTAATCCTGTCGGGTTGGCAGCAGTTGATCCGTTAGACCAAGTGTAGTTGAATGTTGCTGGGTCAAAAGCAGTTTGGATCATTTGTGTATTGATTGATCCGTCAGTACCTCCGAAACAACTTACGTCAGTTTGCGAAAGGATACTCAAATCAGGTATGGCTTCTGAGAGCATAGAGAATTGGAAACTTGGATCGCTGTAACTACTAAATCCTTCCAGACTCCATGTATTATCATACCAATCGTATGTGAAGTCGGCAATTGGGATACTCTCATTCAATAGAGGCCCAATGTTTATGCCGAATGGTCCAAATCCAATTGAAGGAATGGTAAAGGCTGGCGTACAGACTGTTGTAGAACACCACCTGAATGGATTACTCCATGAAGGACATGGATAAGGAATTGGAATACAAATTTCAGGAACATTAATCGCAGGGATGATCTCTACGTAAGGAATGTTCAATCCAAATCCAAGGGCCTGAATAACTACTTCAATTGAAACAGAGTCGTAGGTATGGTTTCTAAATATTCCATCAATGGAGTAAGTAGGATCAATATCTATTTGATTATAATAACAAGGGTATTTGTACTCAATTCGACCGCCAATTTCAACATTTACGATACTACTTGTTCCTGTAGCGTCAACTGCACCATTAGGTAAAAAGGTGGTGTAATCAACAGCAACTGGGAAGTCATATTGTCCGTAAACTTTCGGCGAAAAATCAAAACACTGTTTGTTCTCAATTTTGAATACTATTTCAGTAGAGAAGAAGTTCCAGCTAATTGTTGCCAATCCACCAAGTAGGTCTTCCGACCCCGAAAGGTTTCCTAAAACAGGCCCAACAGGTGGAGGAAGATTTCCTAATAAATCAAATACAGACAAAGCGATGTTCAAATACTCAGGGTCTGGACCAACACCTCCTCCACAGGCTGATATATCTCCAGTAACTGGATCGACAAAATCTGTAGTCTCAACGTATGGAAGATCTAACACACCAGTTAATCCAAACTGACCCAATGGATCTCCTGGGATAACAGAAGTACTTACCGGAAGTCCAGGAATAGACTGAACAGGTCCAAATGAAAGTGGCCCAGCCGAAATAGTTAAGAAATCAGCTTGATTCTGGTTGATCGTAAATATGTTGATGTTGATTAATCCTGTATTGAAGTTCGGAATAATTGGGAAGGTTGTACATCCAAATACACAAACGGTAGCGGACAAACCGAATCCCATAGAAAAATAAAAGTCCAAACTAGCCTCACCAGCCTGAGGATAAATCGTTTCCAAACTTGCGCCAGGTAAAACATCATATTCAGTATCAATGGTAACAACATCACCTGGATCGTACGTTCCATCATCAGTTACTGTATTGGTTATTTCAATGGGATAATCTACTTCAACAGTACCTGCTGTGAAGCCTGTTAATGAGAAATCCATACCAATGCTACCACTAATTTGGCCATTTACTGCTGCCCCGAAACTTTGTCCGAGAATAGTAATAATTCCCGCATTTCCAGTTCCAAAGCTCTCGTTCCAACTTGTTCCGAACAAGTTAATTGTCTGATCTATGGTAATTGCATTGAAGGACGGGCCAAACATATTCTGCAGCCCTGAGCTAAATGTTACTAAATGTGATTCTTGTTGTGTTTGTCCGTGTGAAAAAGACGAAATAGTCAATGATAGAACAAACAATAGTCTTACTAGTGTATTATTCTTCATCTCGCGCAGGTTTTAAGGTTATCGATTGAATTGTTTCCAGAATTTCTCCTTCAATTAAATGTTCAATCTGTTTTGGGTATGTGATATTGAGCCAAAGTGTCGTGTTTAAGTCTCCAGCGTAAACCATGTAACGTACGAAAGGAGTCTCACTTGTCACGAAAGAACATTTGAAATAACTTCCGTGCACTTTATTATTACTTACAAAATCCTTTTTTTCGATGAACTCAAGACCGTTGCTTTTATAGAAGGCGTCGTTCATTCCCTCGCTAATCTTTACATAATTAGCATTATCAATTAAGGTCATGATGATGCCACTGCTCGCCTGAGTATGTAAATAACCATTAAAAAGATCGGTTGGTTCAAAACCTTCAGGGGGAGTAATCATCGATAATTCGGCAACACCTTCAGCAGGAACAACAACACTTAATGAGTCTTCATTGGAATGAGAGTCAGAGGGTGTGTTCTTTGTATCTTCCTGAGCGGTAAGCGAAAACGATATCAAGATTGCAAGCAATCCTGACAATAGCGCAGAGTTTGTCATTTTCATTTGTAGTTTATTCTTAGGACTGTCACAAAAGTAGGATAAAATTCTCTTTTTTAGACTACTTAACCCAAAAAGGGGTAGAAATACCCAATCCGATCCGAATACTTGTATGTTTCAATAATTTCTCGTGTCTTTGTGGCAATATTTAAAATTTTGCCTCGTGCAAAACTCTGCTATAAATAAAAGAATACTCTTATGAATAAGCTTCTCCCCGTCATTTTACTCCCCGTATTTTGCTTGTTTTTTTCGTTCTCTTCAAAAGCCGTAGACCGTTATTGGGTCGGAGGTACAGGAGATTGGAATGATTTAAATAGCTGGGCCGCTGCCAGTAATGGCGTCGGTGGTGTTTCGATACCAACAGCGATTGACGATGTGTTTTTTGATGTAAATTCTGGATTGAATCCAGCGACAATTGTGAATATGAACGTGGCGGTTGATATTCGATCAATCGATTTTTCTGGTGTTGCAACTTCTTTCATTTTCAACTCGACAGGTTTGGATGTGACGATTCGCGGTTCGATCACTGGAAATGTTGCGGGTGCAGCTTTCACAGGAATATGGGCAGGGATTGATCTTATTACGGTTGCTCCAGGGCAAACACTAACTTCTGGTGGTACCGTTTGGGTGCAAGATTTCACGACATTAGGCGATCAGATTTCAATTCTTGATGATTTTGATAATGGGAATGCATCGTTTCAGATAGATTCTGGAGGAGTAGACTTAAATGGAAACGTTTTCGAATGTGGTACATTCATTTCATTGACGAATGGAGATCGCATTATTGATATCGCCAATGCGGAAATTACTATAAATTCAGGAGCATGGTCTATCGATTCTACAAATTTGACGTGGACCGCTGGAAGTTCTATTATTTCCCTCGGAGACAATGGCACAGGATTGGCCAACTTCTTTGGAGGATCACTTCCATATGATACCTTGGAGTCCATATCTGCAACGAACATATCTTACTTCGGTAACAACTCTTTCGATTTAGTCGATTTGATTCCTTCGAGTACTTTCCGCATTCGTAATGGGGATAGCTTAATCGTTGATTCCTTAATTGCATCTGGAACATGTTTATCAAGGTTCTTTTTTAGAACTACTGGCCCAGGCCCCGCAGGTGTGATACAAAAGACAGGATTCAACACTATTTCTTTAACAGGTCTGGATATCGATAATGTGAACGCGGGTCTAGTCGGAACGTATAATCTAAGCTTTTCCGCACTTCAAAACGCATTGGGATGGACTAATAGTCCGGCGAAATTCTTTTGGTTCGGAAATGGGGGTGATTGGAACGATGTTGCACACTGGTCTTTCACATCAGGAGGTCCCTTAACAACAGGCGGTTGTCTTCCCTTTATTTCTGATTCAGTTTTCTTCGATGTAAACTCATTTACGCTTACCG
>JBGCDF010000254.1:0-3314 GCA_045105095.1 Crocinitomicaceae bacterium
ATCAATATCGTCCGAATTTAATATAGCCTGCTTTTACGTTGATGGATCTCAGTTGATAGGTAACCCGCTTAACCCTAATTGCACTGCGTCAACAGAAGAGTTATCGGATCAAAAAATTAGTATTTACCCGAACCCCACCGATGGACTATTCTACATCGATTTCGACCAATTGGCGGAATTACAAGAGATTTACTTGCTGGATGTATCGGGGAAACGAATCGCTCAACTGGATGTAAAAAACCTTGAAAATGGATATGATATTTCCTCTTTACCGAAAGGAATGTATATCGTTGAAATTGTGCTTAAACAAGGAACAATTCATTCAAAGCTGCTGAGGTAATCGTCAGTATTTCCTCTTTCTTCTCGCGCTCAAAAACTGAGAAAGTGCAGATTGTAATCCATCTTCCTCATGTTCATTGATGTATAGCATGAATGGTTCATAACCTTCGTGATAGGCATGACTGGTTAACTTCCAATAATTCAAACCAACGAGTGGAATTTTTTGACTTTGAACTACCTCGTGCAATGCATTGATCGCCATAATTCTTTCTGAAGGTTTCTCACTTGCTCCTTTCCAAATGAGCAATGTATCCAACGTATTATTGCTCAGGAAGGTATATCCTTCACCACCCCACGGAGCAAGTGTGCACCCCTGTTTTTTAGTATACCCGATTTCGGTAAAGAAGATGGGTTTGCCCTTAAGATCATGGGTAGCTTTGAAGTCCGAAATATCAGAGAAGATCTTTCTCCATCCTTGGACCAACTCAGGATAAATGGATTCATCACCCAGCGGTTCTTGATGTATGGTGCGAAGTGAAAAGTATGCATTGATACCGATGAAATCTAACTCATCCCAAAAGGAAACTTCGTGATAACTGTCAAAGTTTGCTGCCATTGTAATGCTTCCATGATAGAACTTTCGGGCGTTTGAAATGATATCTCGCCAAACACTATCTAAGTATTTTCTATCTTGATTCATGGTAGAAATCGCGTCCGTCTCACCCACATGAAAGGCATTTTGCGTCCACTTGATATTCGATTCTACTTCAGCCAATAGGTATTCTCGTATGTTCGTGTCAACTTTCTTTCCATACGCCCATAGGTCATTCTCGCGCAATTGGTCTGCATAGGGAAGGATCTTCGTTTCCCGATAAAGCTGTTTTTCCCGATTTGAAAAGTACTCGATGAGCGGTGGGAGTGAATCGACCTGTTCAGTTGCCGTTAGAGCATTCATTTCGCTCGCGATAGCCAATACATCTACTCCTTCGCGTTCGCACAATTTGGCCCACATTTCTACAAAGTAGCTGTATCGGTAGAACCATTCATTTTGATGCGCCCGTGAGGTAGGATAAATCATACCATGCCATTTGTACATGTTCCCCTCATATTCGTGCTGAAGGGCTACACGTAAAACCATTACGACCTTTACCTTGTTTGCTTTAAGCGCACGAATTTCGTTAATGATATGAGTGGTATCATCCGGATCCCACCACAGATGATCCGTATTCCAGGATCCCTGTTTTGCGTAAGCCGTCACTTGGGCAGTATTCATTCCAGAAGCTTTCAAGGTTTTAGCCCAATCGTCCTGGTCCGCTTCATTGATCTGAATTCCTCCTACGTATTCCGTAGTAGTGCACCCGAAATTGAGAAAAAGGCCTACCACCATCACAAGGAGTGAAAAGAGGTAGAATTTGGAACTTCGGTTAATCGAAAGAATTGACTTTGGCATACTTGGGCGCCAATTTACAGAATTCTCGTGTTCTAAACTTTTCGTTGATGGTAAATTTGGTTTCTGACCGAAGAATAGAACAACTATTTACGGATGACAAACGTCTTGATACTGATGACACAGAAGTTGAAATACGACAAGCGATTACTAAGTGGAAAACTTGGAGGTTTTTCGGTTGAAACAACTTCAACTACCGGACGGTATTGTATACACATGAAACGATGAATTAAACGCATTTTAGAATATACAGATAACGTCCAATGAAAATTGGGCGTTTTTTTTGATCTTTTTTAAAGAAATATGAGAAGTTAAGAATTGACATAGAATAGAAGTTGAAAAAAGGAAAACAATTGGGAGACAGTCAATTGGAGAATTGAGCAAATACGTGCATTTAGCGCGCTGAAATAGTATTACCCTAAACTTAGGTTAAAACACTAAAAATCAACAAGTTAAAGTGAATAAATATTTGGTGAATTGAAATTTTCACCCCATATTTGCACCATCACTAATACGAAACGATTATGATACAGAAAAACAAACATGTCCTTGTAGATGAAAGTTCTTTAGAGCTTTCGTCAGAAGTTCCGGGCGTAACCCTTGACTTCTTTTACGGACAAGAAAAAATGAAGGAGATGATACTCAGAACCTAGCCAGAAATCATGGCTATTGTAAGCTGAGCATCTCCGTAAAGAGGTGCTTTTTTTATGCGCCATGATTTTTGGAAGGGCAGGCGATTTGCGCAAAGGAAGAGTACTCGAGACTCATCTTAAATTGCTTGCGGGAAGACGATGACGGTTGGCTTCCTCACCTTCCATGTAAGGAACAGTAGCAAAGTTGGTCAATGCGCTCCGTTGAAAACGGGGAAATACAGGTTCGAATCCTGTCTGCTCCACAAAGAGATGAAGTTAGGTATTCCTAATCCTAAATGTACATCAGCAACAATCACTCCCAGGCTCACAGCTTTCACCTTCACTTACCGCAGGCATAGCATCAATCTGATTAAGAGCCTCTAGAAATGTTTTGCTCTCCTGAGCCCCACTAATTCCATACTTACCATTGAGAATAAAGAACGGAACTCCAGAAACACCCATTTTCTGAAAATGTGCGATCTCGGCTTGTACTTGTTGAGCAATGCTCTGATCATTGATAATCGCATCAACCTTAGTAGAATCCCAGCCAAAGTCCGCCAAAATCGTGTGCAGAACGGTTGAGTCGTTCAATGGGCTTAAATCTACAAAGTAGGCTTTCAAAAATCGCTCTTTCAGCTCTGCTTTGAACCCTTCTTGTCCAGCGACATGAAGTAATTGATGCAAATGAAGCGTGTTATATGCTGTCCAGCTTTCTCCGAAATCAAAGTCAATTCCTAACCCTGTTCCTATGGAAGTTAAACGGTTCGTCACTTCTTGCATTCCATCAACACTTCCAAACTTATTGATGAGGTAGGCATCTCGACTAATTCCTTCACTGCCCATTGTTGGATCTAGCTGATACGGATGCCAATTTACTTCAACAGGCGTTCCTTCCCACTGTTCAAGGGCGGCTTCAAATCTGCGTTTACCAACATAGCACCAAGGGCAGGCCACAT
>JBGCDF010000255.1:0-4700 GCA_045105095.1 Crocinitomicaceae bacterium
TAGCCATCATACATTGAGCGACCACCAAGTTAAAGCAATATGCCTTTTTCCAACCATTCACATACCATAACGTCATATTTACATCACGGGTATCACTTTTTGAATAATACGTTCCCCATTTAAGAAATAATGAAGGAATGAACCAGGTTCTTTGATTTTAAGAACCAGAACCAATGGTTCTTGGTTATAACCACTTTTAAAGAACCAAATAACCCAAAAAAGTTTATTCATGTAATATCAAAGATTCATCGATAATTTGTGGTATATGGATGTCATTATCGTCAAAGAGATCGTGAAGAGTGATTTTACGATTGCGCAAACCTCTTAACTTTTCTTGTTTGATGTTCGGATCGTTCCAATCAGGATAAGGATTCTCTGTTCGAAAGTTAGCTCCATCACAAAACGCCATATTTCGAACCTCCCTACTGTAGTCGTCATTAGATATCATTTCTTCAATCTCGTCATACGATTGCGCATTATTTTCTTGATCCAGGGCAGTTAACCACTCAGAGATTAGTTCAAAGTTGAGGAAGACCTTTTCGACTCTGACGAGAAGTAGATGCAGCAGCAGCTGATTGTTGACGAGAAACTGAGGTGTCTCTGTCATCATCATCGTCATTATCACTGGAAGAAGCATCCCCTTCTTTTTCGGCATCCTTTCTGTTCTTATAATGGACGCACTTCTTCACATGACTCCTAAGATTTCGTACACGGCCCTCAATAACCTCCACTTCTTCTTCATTCTTACAACACACCATTTCACAATACATGCAACAGACCTTAGGATACTTTTCAGATCCTATTGCATTCGCTAGTATTGTAAAATGGTTCCATATGGGGTCTTTGGTCCTTACCATCAAGTAACCAAAAATGAATGGTTCTTACGCTTCGTGAAATCTAGGAACCAACCATGGTTATAACCACCTGGTTATTTGGTTCTTTAAATGGTTATAACCACCCCGGGAGTACACTGAAAAAGAGCCACACACTGAGCGTAATTTTTAACTGACTTGCGGAACTGGTTCCTCCTTGAACAATTTTCTGAAAAATCTGTTGGAAGATGGACGCATATCTCTTCTCCCTTTGTTATTTCAGAAGATAAAGCGAGACATTCTCCTTCGTCAAATAGTTGGGAAAACGATCCGTCTCCAAACGAGTTTTGAAATTCCAACGCCTTTTCTTGTACAACCTCCAAGAATGTACCTAATATGGCATTATATATTCGTTCTACCAACGAATATAATTGATACCGCACAACTACCCAAAGGTGAAGTCGGAAGTAATTGCATTTCATTACCAAGTGTATTCATAAACGTTTGTCCATTAAATGCGTTGCACGTTTGATCTTGTGGAATTTGAACCAATGGTTTCAAATTCTTCACTATATCACTCGCTGCGGAGACATCAAAAAAATACTCCTTGAATCCATGTATATCCACACGTCTGGGCTTTATCAGAATCTGAACCAATACGTGTCTTACACACAAAGGAATCAGCAATCTCCAGCATCTCCTCCACCGTGGCTGTGAGACTTTGGCCTAAAACCCCCGTAAACATATCATCAAAGTTTACGCAGCATCCGTCACTTTGTTGGTTCATTGCTGTGATCAGTTCCGGTAGCAAAGTATCGGTAATACAAGGAACAACAGCGTCTTGATAAAGCGTACAGAAATCTTCTATTTGACTATCAGGAATGGATAAGAAGAACTACGAGAGAGCTTGCCAAATCTCGTCTCTTGTTGGAAGTGCTTCATATCTATCGACTGCATTGTGTATATCATTCAGAAGGGAATTTTGCTTTACAAGATCAACAATCCCTTGACATTGATTCATGTTGAGAAAAGATTCTAAACGGTATGCGTCTGATGATCAATTAAGAATATCATCATGTTTGAAGCAGGCTTCCGCACTAGGCTCTCGTATTCTATCGTACCGTTTGATAGAGCCGCATCACATACAAAGTCTGCTACGATTACGTGATAATTACGAATGATGAAAAATAAGGAGAGGATGACTCTAGTAGCAATCATATTGGAAAATAGGAATGTATCTTGGACGATCAGATACATAGATAGTGTTGGTCACTGGTGCACCGGTGTCAAAACCAAAATTTCATATGGTTCCAGTAAAAACGTAGGGCGCAAAGGCTTATTTGTGGCGTATTGGGTAGTAAATTAAAAAAAAAGCGTTATTAGAATCATCAAACTAAGAGCATATGAATACGAAAGGTGCCCAGCGTCGGAGGCAGCAGTAAAATCAGCGCTACATTGGCCTGCAAATCCCGTTGGGAAATGAACACAAATATCATTGTCACTTTCACTCTGTTCGGCAGGTATATCCAAACACTGACCAGTTTCAAATAGTCTGCTGAACTCGCCAATATTTGGGATATTCAACGAG
This sequence comes from Crocinitomicaceae bacterium, assembly GCA_045105095.1. GTDB lineage: Bacteria > Bacteroidota > Bacteroidia > Flavobacteriales_D > Crocinitomicaceae > UBA4466. Next base: position 2,401 of record JBGCDF010000255.1, read on the forward strand.
GAAGACACAAGCGCGTTATACGTGTTTTCAATGAACGAGTACAATTGATCGATCCCTCTCGAACAACTTCCGAGTGGTGAAGAGGGCATGAGAACCATATCATTGCCGAGCGTATTCGTAAATTCTTGCCCTGTGAATGCATTACATGCTTCTCCTTGAGGTATTTGTACAAGCGCTTCCAAATTGGTACGAAATTGGGACGAACTGGTGGATAGTAATCCTTGTATCAGGGTAAAACCACATGTTTGAGCTTGTGAAATTCCAGCCCCGGGGGTTCGTTGAGCACATACGAGCGAATCGAAAATTTCAAGCAGAGAAGAGACCACTTCTGTAATCGTTTGTCCAAAAATATCAACAAACAGTGCATCAAAGTCCACGCAACATCCATCGCTGGTAGCCGCAAATTGAGCAATAATTTCAGGCACGAGTATATCGGAAATGCACGGCGATAGGTTGTTTTGATATATGTTACAAAAGCCTTGAATCTTTTCGTCTGGAATATCCAACAAAAATGAAGCAACGGTCTGAAAATCGGCGTTCTCAGAGAGCTCTCCCAATTCTTTGACAAGTTCATTGTTTTCTATGAGACCATTAAGATCAGCACAATGTGAAGTATTAATGAGGCCTTGAAATCGCGTGGTATCCAGTTCCAAATTACTGAAATCTTCATGTTCGAAGCAGGATTGGGCACTTGGTGCTCGAACTTCAACAGTACCATTTGAGAGATTCGGATCACATACAAATGCAGTTACTGTTGTTAGTGATATAGGAAGGAGAAAAATGAAGAGGATATTCATGATCTGGCAAAATTAAAAGTGACAACTGATATATTTTCCCAAAATTTTTGAGTATCAAGTGAATCTGATTCCGAATGAGCACCCTTTGGAGGAAAAAAATTTCCCGTGAATCAGATTGTGAAAATTCCATGTAATCCATATGATAGACTTATTAATTTACACGGCACTATCGGTAGCTACAAAGTTGTTATGTAAACAGCCAGGAGGTGCTCTAATAGTAATTGATGTTGTGCTACTTAGCGACGGATTGTGATTGTTTCATTCACTGGAACTTGTACACGTTGGAACCAAATGTCTTTCGCCTCGGGATTTTCATAAAAGTTGGGGTTTTATCGCGCCTTTGTTCCACCATGTCTTCAGAGTCAAATCATCAACCTCCTCCGCTTGCCTGTTACGAATCGTCTCAGCAACAGATTCTTGTTTCGTAAGAGACTTAACACCAAGAACCTCAATTTCACCCGAAAGAACTGAAGCTGAGCTCAATAGATCTAGTCCATCCAACATTGCTTCAATAACTTTTTCAAATGGATCGATCCGTCGCACGAAGAATGAAAACAGAGAGATGCATTTTGGGTGGTGGTTTATGTAATGTTGATTTTCACTTCCTGCACTGCGTCATCCCTTGCAGTCGTTTTCGGCCTAAATATGTCACCCCGAAAAATGTGGTTTTGGGTGTTTTTGGGCCTTATGTCACCTGTCCTGTGCCCTCTGCTGTGACTCTCTTGTGCCGTATCTTCTGAATTCTCTCCCTCCATGAGGACCACTCCTGAAAAACTTGCTACTCTGTACTACTACCTTTCTCATTACTAAATTACTAAACTAAATTACCGGAATTACCGGTACCTCCTACTACGACGACAAAGTTGCCTCATTCACCAGTCTTTTGGTTGGTTGGGTGACTCGGAAACACTTTTGATTTGGATTCATGATGATGATGTCTTATGGAGCCACTATCTTTTTGTGGATTGCCGCAACTTGCTTTGCAGACGATTCCAGTGCTTCAGTACCTGATCTCGACCGCGTGATGAACATACTAGAAAATTTACAACTGATTGATTATGATTCCGAAATGTCGGAATCTGAGTCGGATGCATCAGATGAAAATAATCAAGTACCGGTAGGAGTGGGAGAGAACGACGTTCATATTATAACAGATTCCGAAGAATCATCGTCGTCATCATCTAATGATCGAATTCCGATTGTTACCGACTCGGATGCTTCGTATGATAATATCGTTGATCCACATGGGGTGCTTCCGGAATTAACTCAAGTAGATGACTTAACCTATTCCTTCAATGAAGATTATGAATATGCCAACTTTATGAGGATAACCGGTGGGATAAAATGTTACACATCCATAACATGGTAAGATGCTATTGGTCTTGAATGTGTAAAGGTTTCAGGTCAACCGTGCCGATGGGTATTGAATACGGTATCACATCAATACAAAAGTCTTACATTCGAGGCTGCAACTACACCAGACGAGGAAGAATTTAGACCATA
>JBGCDF010000256.1:0-13032 GCA_045105095.1 Crocinitomicaceae bacterium
TCGCTACTTCGGCAGGAACGAAAGACGATTTTGCAGTCTTTACAATTACTGATCCCGAAGGACACACTTTGTTTTCTAATCGTAATTATAAGAACTCTCCTCATTGGGATTTCCAGGTGGAAGAATCAATTCCAGTTGTTATTCAAACGGAACTTGATTTGGACCTTAAGACTTCAGGCTGTGTCGTAATGATGATCGGCTTTAAGCGATAAATAACTTTCAACACCTCTTACTAATTGAATGAGTGAACGTATACTTCGTGCATTGATGCAACTCTTTGCTATTATTGCAAAGGTCGACGAAGTACAAGTTGATGTTGCCGATGGTGATTTCGTTCCAACGATTAAAAGTTCGAAGGGGATTGAGATAATCGAAAGCTTTCTTAAGTCGGAGTTAAGCTCATCCGATGTCAATCGATACCTTTCCGTTTTTGAGAACTTCCTGAATGAAACACGCGGTAAACTTTTCTCAAAGCGCGGTGGTGACAAAAGAACTTCACTTCAAGCGGTAAAAGTTCTGAGAATCTGTTCTCAAATTAATGAGGAACTTACCCAGCGTCAGAAAATGATTGTGCTGGTTCGAATACTGGAGTTTATTAATTCTGACAATGTACAAACAGAGAAGGAACAAGAATTCGTTCAAACTGTTGCGGATGCCTTCAATGTAAGCAAGAAGGAATATGACGCCCTGTATGACTTAACAGCAACAACAGCAAAAGAGTTAATCGACAAAGAAGGTCACTTCTATTACATTCCTGGTGATTTTTACAAGTTTGAAAAGTCTGAATCTTCTATTGTTGATGGACTTGATGAGCCTATCCATGTAGTAAACATAGAAAGTGTCAATACAGTATTCTTCCGCTACTATGGGCTGGATGAATTGATCATCAACGGACAAATTGTTTCTGTTGACAAAACATACCTCTTCAACATTGGTTCCACAGTTCGTACGTCAAAAAGTAATCAGATTTACTACAGCGACCTTATCTCGAAAATTTCTCAGTTTGACGTAAGTCAAGAGTTAACGTTCACTGCTAGGAATATTTTGCATTCGTTCGGAACGAATCAAACAGCGATTCGAAGAATGAGCTTTTCCACCAATTCTGGAAACATGATTGGAATCATGGGAGGTTCTGGAGCTGGTAAAACAACCCTGATGAACGTTTTCAACGGGAAAGTAAAACCAACTTATGGTAACGTTGAGATAAATGGAATTGATCTTCATAATGATTCAAAGAATCTTCAAGGGCTAATTGGAAATGTGAGTCAAAATGATCTATTGATTGAAGAATTGACCGTTTTTGAGAACTTATACTTTGCCGCGAAGCTGTCAATGGGTGGAGAGAGCTCTAAGCAGATTACGCACAAAGTAGTACGACTTTTATCTACAATCGGTTTATACGAGGCAAAAGACCTAAAAGTCGGATCTCCTCTTGAAAAAGTAATCTCCGGAGGGCAACGTAAACGATTGAATATTGCGCTGGAACTCATTCGTAATCCTCAGATACTTTTCGTTGACGAACCTACATCTGGCTTATCCAGTAAGGATTCTGAGAATATCATGGACTTACTGAAGGAATTATCACTTCGTGGAACCTTAGTATTCGTTGTAATTCACCAGCCTTCATCTACGATATTCAAACTATTCGACCGACTACTGATCATGGATCAAGGCGGGCATTTAGTCTATGACGGAATACCGTTGAATGCGTTGGTACACTTCAAAACACATTCATTTCAAGGTAATGCCCACGAACGCGAATGTGGCTTGTGTGGAAATGTAAACCCAGAACAGATTTTCAACATTATTGATCGCAAGATTGTTGATGAATTCGGTAATGAAACTGTCGTCAGGAAGAAGTCAGCTGAAGATTGGCACCTCCTCTACCTCACACACAAGGAGGCGCACATAGTTAATCAAAATGAGGAAGAACCCGAAATTAGTACGAAGCTTCCTAGCAGACTCAAACAATTTACCAGTTACTTGATTAGGGATTTTCTGAGTAAGATTTCCAACAAGCAATATTTGATTATTAACGGTTTGATTTCTCCCATACTCGCATTAGTACTTTCCTTTTTCACGAAGTACTTCGCTAATGACAAGGGACATTCCGAATATTCCTTCTATACGAATGAGAACATTCCCCAGTACATTTTTATTTGTGTGATTGTCGCTATTTTCATCGGTCTCGTTATTGCGGCTGAGGAAATTAACAAAGACAAGAAAATACTGGCACGAGAACGATTCTTGAACCTGTCCAGGAACAGCTACCTTCTCTCTAAGGTGACGATACTATTTTTCATCTCAGCGATTCAATCATTGATGTTCGTGTTAATTGCGAACTCTATCCTTGAAATTAAGGGAATGTATGTAGAATATTGGCTCGTCCTCTTCTCTACTTCGTGTTTGGCAAATTTAGCTGGATTGAATATTTCAAGTGCCTTCAATTCTGCCAAAGTCATTTACATAATTGTACCGCTACTGGTGATTCCTCAACTGTTGTTCAGTGGTGTCATCGTTAAGTTTGATAAACTTCACCCTTCTCTTTCAAATGCAACGAAAGTTCCATGGGTAGGAAATGTAATGGCATCCAGATGGGCCTACGAAGCTTTAGCCGTCGAGCAGGCCAGTAATAATCCATTGGAGACGTATTATTTCGATGCACATGTCCGACAGAGTTCTGCTAAATGGAAAAAAGATTATTGGCTTCCGGAAATCCGTCGAAACATCCGCCTACTTCACTCCGATGAAGAGTTGGACAAAGAAGAAGTAGCTTTTGCTCGAGACCTGGTGTATAACGAGATGGAGCGTGAAATCTCCTCTTGGAATCAGTTGTCATGTGAGGAGTGCCTTGAAAAAATCAAAACGGGTGAGCGAGAAAACGATTTCAAAGAAGTCAATGGCTACCTGAAAGTCCTTGAAGCTACATGGCGAGTAAAAGTCAACAAAAGAGGAGCAGAAATTCAGAACATCATTGAAGGAATTGGTACCAAAAAATACATCGAGCTTCGCGACAAATACACCAATGAAAGCTTGATGAATCTTATCACAAACAAACTAGAGGATAGCAAAATGATCATTAGTGATGGTAAAATATACCAGAATGATGAACCGATTTTCAATATTCCAAGTAAAGAATCTTCGTTCTTCTCAGCACATTTCTACGCTCCAAAAAAGTTCGTTTTTGGAAATCTTATTGACACATATTGGATTAACGTGATCCTTATTTGGACCATTTCATTGTTGACCTATGTCGCACTTTACTTCGACTGGCTCAGAAAGTTCATCAAATTTGCTCAGCGTATTTCCAGCCGACTATCTGGCAAGAAAAAATCCAACCTCGCCGATTAGCAAAGTTGGATTCTCTATACGTTTAATTCTACTTACATCAACATTCCACCACAAACGTTAATCGTTTGTCCAGTAATATATGCTGACATGTCTGATGCTAAGAATACTGTCAAATCAGCAACATCTTTTGGAGATCCTCCACGTCTCAGTGGAATGGATGCTCTCCACTCTTCTACTACTTTTTGATCCAATGCCTCAGTCATTTCTGTTTCAATGAATCCTGGAGCAATCGAATTGCAACGAATGTTTCGAGAACCAAGCTCTTGAGCTACAGATTTTGAAAATCCGATCAACCCTGCCTTTGATGCAGCATAATTCGCTTGTCCTGCGTTTCCGCTAACACCAACAACAGATGACATATTAATAATTGAACCCTTTCTTGCCTTAAGCATTGGTCGCTGAACCGCTTTCGTTAAGTTGAATGCCGATTTCAAGTTGGTATTCATCACTTCGTCCCATTGTTCCTCGGACATACGCATCAATAAAGTATCACGCGTAATTCCAGCATTATTCACCAATACGTCTACCGTACCAAATTCTTTAATCACTGCATCAACTAGCGCTTGTGCATCGTCAAATTTAGAAGCATCCGATTTAAATCCTTTGGCCACTCCACCTTTCGCAGACAACTCTGCTTCTAGTGCCTGTGCTTTTTCAACAGATGAAAGATAGGTAAATGCAACTTTTGCTCCTTGAGCAACACACTCCTCAGCAATCGCCTTTCCAATCCCTCTCGATGCACCAGTGATGATGACAACTTTATTTTCAAGTAAATTCATTTAGTTCTTTTTTGGCAAATATATTGAATAATTGAGGATTTGATCATCATTTACCCTCAGGCGTATTGAAAGATTGTAAAATATTTAATGCAAAGATTCGCTTCAGGCAATCTCGTCAATATATGAATGGAAATAGGATCAGACAAGTGAATTTAAATGGATCAGTTCTCATAATTGAATTGTTAAATCCATCTTTTTCTTAAGCTCTTAGATTAAATAAGGTCTAAAATACAATATCTCACATTTTGAGAATCAACTTTCTGTCAATGAATTCTATAAAAAATTCGACCAGACTTGCTGTTTGTTCATTCGCCCCCTTAAAATTTGGTGTAGAACCAGTTCAATGAGTATTTTGCAGTAGGTTTAGTTGTAAAAGGTAGGTTAGGTATGAAAGCAGTGAATTAGTTCACTGCTTTCCCTTTTTATAAGAGTAAGCGAAGTTTGTGAAGACCGAGAGTAGAACGGGAAGTGCATTGTTCGAGGGACAAATTCACTAGTTAAAGAAACTCCACGCTAGACCAAGTCTGATTCGTTGCCCAGCAATTGGATAATCCACATATTCAGATAAAGTGTCTTTATTCCAGAAGTAACCAATATTCTCGTATCGAACGAAGAACCGGAAAGTACTAATCTCGATGGTCGCAAAAACGTGGGCGTTCGCCATTCCTTCCGTTACTGAAGGCGATGTGAAGTTCCATGCGTAGGCATCCATAGAAGGGATATAGCTTCTAGGCTGAAAAGATGAAACATAAGATCCATCCACACCAATTAGCAGCAGTAACTTTTTTGCCTTGAAGATCGTCGATTTGAAGTAAGCACGTACGTTCGCCTGAATTTGAGGCAGATAAGAATTAGGCTCAATGGAATAAATTACTCTCGGGTGAAAGTTGAACTTTCCAACTTTGAACTGGCCAAACGCTCCAAGCTGTAAAGCATTCAAAGATCCTGTTTGGTTCCACATAACAGAATCAAACAAATAAGCATTTCTGATGGTCAATGAATTCAACATAGCTCCAACAACAAGCGTATCTTCTTTGAACTGATAACTGAACCTCCCTCCTACTTTTAATCGATTATCTAAGTTCACTTCATTCAATTGAAACGAATAGTTATTCGCGTAATAATCTCTCTGAAGTGGCACAGGAGGAAGTCTCTTGAGTGATAACTCGCCTGACACATTCCATTTTAACGCCTGATACGATAGACTCGCTTCCTCACTGAAAGCTCCAAACCCTCCAATAATATTTTGTTTAAGTTTATTTCTGAGAATAAGCGACCCGAAATCCCAGCGTAAATCAGACATTACGTCAATCTCCGTAGTATCGAAATCATTACCCAGATTTAAATTCGACCAATACGTGTGGCCGATCTTAAAGTCGATGTATTTATTCTCCCGGACAAAGAACACTCCAGCATAATTCTGAATTCTCGCAAGGTTGACACGATCATAGGTTGTTATCGTATCGTAATTCGTAAGCGCGTAAATCGCCTGTAGCGTATCACTGATTTCATGATAAGCGCGATAACGAATATCATATTCATGTCTAGTAACCAATCCAAAGCGATTTGGTACACCTGAATTGAAATGAAAGTAGTTTGTCAAGGCTACGTTCCCATAAGTGTTCTTAGAGGCTGCATTAGCTTTACGGATAGGTGTAAAGTCCAGACCAAACAATCCAATAATAGAATCAGACGCAGGGAAGATTCCTCCATTATGTGCTAAAGTATCATTGGCATACAATCCTTCCAGCTGCATAGTGTACCAACGACTCTTCCACTCAAGTCCCAAGTTTAACTGGTTCGAACGAAAGGTAGAATTTCGGAGAAAGCCATTTCCAATATTACCAGCGTAATCTATATTCAAGACAAGGCTATCTGTAAACGACTGTACGTAATCCGCTCGAATAAATTGGGTTCCCTGTCCACCGAACGAATAAGAAAAACCAATAAAAGGTAAACCAGAAAATCGGAGCGTACGCTTATTTCCCTCCGGATTGAAACGAAAGCCTCCGAAATCGTTATCGAGGCGATTCAAAGAAAACCCTTGATTGCTCAATACGGTAATTCCACCGTCGAATGTAGTTGGCAAGGTTCCAGATAAGGCATCCACAGAGTCCACACTACCCAACATTCTGTTGTCTAAGGATAATGTGTCATAATGATACGTGTACTGCCCAAAGGAGAACATCCAATTGGAAAGCAGTACCACAAAAAGAAGATGCTTTATCATTAATGAAGTAAAATTACAAAAAAAGGGACGCAGCCGATGTTAGTCGGAGCGTCCCTTAACTTCTTTTAAGAAAGACGTTTTATAGGTTGTTCACCTTCACTTGCAAACCTGATTTCAAGTTCGCAGCTTTGTTTTTGTGAATAACGTTTTTCTTCGCCAATTTATCGATCATGCTGAATACAGAAGGAATCAACTTTGTAGCTTCAGCTTTATCTTCAACTAGACGCAATCCACGGATAGCGTTACGCGTTGTTTTGTGCTGATACTTGTTACGAAGTCTTTTCGTTTCGTTCGATCTGATTCTCTTTAATGCTGACTTATGATTCGCCATTTCTTTCTTTTTTATTTTCTTTTTTACTCTAAGTATTGCAGCCCATAGGAGAATCGAACTCCTGTTTCCAGGATGAAAACCTGGCGTCCTAACCACTAGACGAATGGGCCAACTTAAAATTTCAATTCCCGCTGTGTAATTTTGGGAGTGCAAATATAAAGTGAATTTCTCTAATCATCAACACGGAATGCAATTATTTTACAAGAAATTCACCTCTCGTTTTCAACGTTCGAACGTTAATAAACTGAATTATCCTCTGAACTGAACTTGAAACCGAGTCGTTTACCGGTAGCTACTTGCAAATTAGAACTGATCATTTGAATCTGACCTACAGAGACTTGCTGCACTACTTCATAAGGCGGAGTAACCAAATCAAACTCAATTGCGTGAGCCATTGACACCTGTAAAATATGACGAGCAATATCATCATTCATCTTGCTATTCGCTAAGTCTCTGAACAAAAATCCAAGCTGTCCTTTTCCTTCCACCATGAATCGATGATCGTGATTCAAGTATACGCGGCCTATTAAATATCCCGCGTCATTCATTCTATTCTGTTCGAAAGATTCTGCAAGGAAATTATAGATGTTGATCATGCCGAAGAATCCATTGGCGCCATTCTCCTCCAGATAAGGCGTTTTCCACATAGGGTTTTCTTCAGGAAGTCGAAATACGTTTCTGTGTAATTGAAAAACGAGGACATCACTACCAATTGATAAGCGGAACTCGTGTTTCCCTTTATCTTCCATTTTTAATCGAACGCGATCATCAGAAACTGTTTGTCTTAAAACCTGCAGCTCATCTTTCGTTATTTCTTTGAAGTGTTCAAAGACTTCTTCTGCGTAATCGGCAATATCCTGTTTCATTGCTGCTTTATTCAACAATAAATCCAATATACCGTTTCGAACTTTATTTTTTTCTTCCATTTTAGTAAGCTTTAGCGAAAATTACTCGTCCCGCAGATGGTTTTCCAGTCACCATGCATTTTCCTTCTTCCTCTTCTCTATCGAGAGGAATACAACGAATTGTAGCTTTCGTATCTTGTTTTATCTTTTCCTCTGTTTCGGCTGTTCCATCCCAGTGCGCTAAGAAAAATCCACCCTTAGCCTCCAGATCTCTTTTGAAATCCTCATACGAATCAACAACTTGTGTGCGTTCTTTTCGGAAAGCATTTGCTCTATCATAAAGGTTCGTTTGAATCTCCTTTAGCAAGTTTTCGATGATTTCTTCCACACCTTCAAATGCGACAACTTCTTTCGTTTTCTCATCACGACGTGCCACTTCAATATTTCCTGCCTCAAAATCGCGCATCCCCATCGCCAAACGAACAGGCACTCCTTTCGCTTCGTATTCCGCGAATTTCCAACCTGGTCGTCTGTTATCATCATCATCATACTTGAATGAGATTCCCTTAGCCTTCAATTTCGCTCCAAGCTCATTGAATCGTTCTGAGATCTTAGCTAAATCCTCTTCAGACTTATAAATCGGAACTGCAGCGACCTGAATTGGGGCTAAATTAGGAGGAAGAACCAATCCTTCATCATCAGAGTGCGTCATAATTAATGCCCCCATCAAACGTGTTGAAACTCCCCAGGAAGTGGCCCAAACGTAATCACGCTTACCATCTTTAGCAGCGAACTTTACATCGAAAGCTTTCGCAAAGTTCTGTCCAAGGAAATGCGAAGTTCCCGCCTGTAGCGCCTTACCATCTTGCATCATTGCTTCGATCGTATAGGTTTCATCCGCACCTGCGAAACGTTCACTCTCTGACTTTAATCCCTTAATTACCGGCATTGCCATAAATTGCTCTGCGAAATCGGCATATACACGATTCATCAATTCAGACTCCTCGATTGCCTCTTCTCTTGTTGCGTGAGCTGTATGCCCTTCCTGCCACAAAAACTCTGCAGTTCTCAGGAAGAGACGTGTTCTCATCTCCCAACGCACTACATTTGCCCATTGGTTGATCAAAATCGGTAAATCTCTATAGGATTGAATCCAACTCTTGTATGTATTCCAAATGATCGCTTCCGAAGTGGGTCGAACAACCAATTCTTCTTCTAATTTCGCTTCAGGATCAACGATTAACTTCGTTGAGTCGTTTGGATCCGTCTTTAAGCGATGATGTGTAACAACTGCGCATTCCTTTGCGAATCCTTCCGCATTTTTTTCTTCTGCTTCAAACAAGCTTTTGGGCACGAACAAAGGGAAATAAGCATTTTGGTGCCCAGTTTCTTTAAACATGATGTCTAGTTGAGCCTGAATTTTTTCCCAAATAGCAAATCCGTAAGGTTTAATCACCATACATCCTCGCACCCCTGAGTTTTCTGCTAACTCAGCGCGGGCAATTGTTTCATTGTACCATTTAGAGTAATCCTCTGATCGCTTCGTATATTTCTGCGCCATTCTTGTAATCGGTTAATTTAAGAGGAACAAAGATAGGAAATTCACGTAGTTTGAAACGTTTTAAAACAAAAAAGGGAGATCATTCCGATAGCTACAGAAATGCCTCCTTTTTCTAGTGTATTTTGAGCTGAATTGGCTCAGCACATCTAGACGAATTGTTTGGATTAAACCACTACTAAAAATAAGTTATTGGCTTAAACTACTCACGGCACTAGCAAACGACACTTTGTTAAGCTTGCTGTAAATCCATGCTGAAACATTGAAATACTCAAGAATTGCGCGTTCATTGTGATCCTTCAACAACTCAGTGATTTCTTCGTTCATCTTCTCAAAAATCTCTAACTGATTGACGCTCGCATGCGTTTTTGCCAGTTTTCGAATGTGCTTAATGCACGTGTTCTCTATTTGATAATCACGCTCGTGCTTACTGAGGTATCTATTCGTTGATTTAACGACATAATCGAGGAAGTCATAATTCTCGAGTTCATAGTGGATCACGAGGTTAAACAGGCGCGCAAAGCTGTAGATGTCCTGTCGTAGGTTCTGCTCATTGTCATTAAGCACTTCATTCAAATATTGCAACGCCTTTTTGTACTCACCAATTCCAAAATAGCTATACGCCTTATTGTAGGTCAATACGAGCTCCATCTCTTTCGAAATTTTCTCTCCGTATGAAGACTCCTCTTTCTCGATCACGGGGATCATATCTACGCATTTTTGGAACTCACCTTTCGAATGCAATAGAATCAACTCCTGACTCGATAGATTTCCAAAAATACGGACTGAAATGTCCACAGAGTTAAATCCTTTTTTACCAGATAACACTCTAATGTCACTAATTAGATTCTCTGCCATTTCGAACTTGTTGCTATCGATATAACAGCGTAACAAGTGAAAGAGTGTCATCACGTATCGACGTCCTGAATCAAGTTTAATAAGCGGGTTATTATCGAGAATTTCTCTTGTTCTATTGAAGAATTGGAAACTATCAACGTAATTTCTATTCGTAGCAGCACACAGGCCTTTGATGTAATAACAAATTGAGGCGGCTTTAGTGGATAAAGCAGTATTCTTTCCTTTGATAAGGTGATAATCTGCGATTTCCTCTACCATTGCTCGCTCTTTTGCATTGCGTGTAAACCCACCACTCCTAAAAATTAGGTTGATTTTTGAATAAATAATGGTGTACTCTGCCAGGTTACGAAGTTTGGCAATCACCAATTCTTCCTCTGTAACAAGCTTATCTAAATCTGTTGAGAACTCTCCAGATTCATAGGCAGATTCCAGTAATCGTTTCTCCCAGCTAATCAATTCGAACCAGTAATAGAACTTCTCGTATTTTTCCGCTGTAGACTTCGCTCTAACAACAAACTTCGCACATTCTTTATAGAGTGCCTTATTGTAAAGAATTTCAACATTCTTAATCTCCTGCTTAAGTGTGCTACTCACAGACTGTTCACTGTAGTATGCTCTCAAGCTTTTCAGAATCAATTTATATAAGTGATTTTTCTCTGAAGGAAGGTGTTTAATAAACGTTTCTCCGCTGAACTCATCCTTGAGTTCTTTCTCATCGTAATGATTTTGTTTCTCAATAAAATCAAAAATCTTCAAGTAATTCTTATCACCTGATTGTAAGGAAGAAGAGAGCTTAAAGAAGCGTTTTTCTGACTTTGTAAGAGACTTAATGAGCTTAAATAATTCCGTAGACGGCTTCATTTGCTGGGGATTTTAAACATGATTTGACTTCTAAATTACATATTAAGAATGAAATAATAAAAGTAAATTTATCAACAGTACTTTTCTTACAAATACGTTATAGTACAAAGCTCTCGGGTTAACGCCTTGAAATCCTAACAATGTCAAGGCATTTTGAAAATACAAGAAAGGCCTTGGTTTCCCAAAGCCTTTCACAAACAACAACAAACTAAAACCTTCCGTATTATTTCATCGGAGGGTCACTTTTTCACCAACAGACAAAACAACATTCTTGTCAGTGAATCCATTCATTCTCGCAAGAGTTCTGGCATCGAACCCATAATCCTGTGAGAATTGGTTAAGAGTAATTTCCTCTTTCACCGTAATTTCTTTTTTCTTTTTGAAGAATCCCCAACCTTTTTTGGGCTTCAAATAAATTTTATCTCCTTCTTCAAGAAAGTCTTTTTGAGAATCAAAGTCGTTGTAACGATACAACTGCCCGAGTGTTAAACCGAATTCCTGAGAAATCTTGTAAAACGTATCACCCTTCTTTGCTACAATGTACTTTACTCTCTTTCCTTCAATTGTTACTTGGTGCTTATTTGACATTGTCTCACGAGCAGCAACCAATTCTGGTTGAGCAATAATTTCAGGAATCACACCGCTCTTATCGTATTGATTCAAATCAAGATCTTCAATCAACTTGATCAATAACTGAGGATATTGCGGGTTTGTAGCGTAACCAGCCTTTTTCAATCCTTTCGCCCATGCCTTGTAATCCGTTTGATCTAAGTCAAACAAGAAAGCATAACGCTGATATTTATTTAGAAAGAGGCTGTGATCTTTGTAGGACTCATTCGCCGAATCGTACACACGGAAGCACTCGCCTTTCGCGTCGTCATCCATGAACATTTTATCACCGGTCCAACCGTGACATTTTATTCCGAAATGATTTTTACCTTTTACTGCTAAATCAGAATTTCCAGAAGCACTTTCCAAAATACCTTGTGCCAAAGTAATACTCGCAGGAACCTTGTGTTCTTGCATTTGTTGGATCGCTTCTGCTTTCCACTGATCTACGTAATCGTTCCTAGTTAATTTCGTGTGTGTATTCGCCTGACTCGATAACGCCAGAAGCACACTTACTGAAGTGAGAACTAATTTCATAATGCTGTTTGTGTTGTTTTGCTCTAGTTATTACGCAACATGTCTCATTAGGTTACGCTAAATTGTTGAAAACTTCAAAATTACTGTTAATAACTCATGAAACTCAGTCACAACAAGACATTATGTCAGCTCTACTCGCGCACTTATGACAAAAAATCAGTCTTTTTTCACTATATTTTATCTGGTTCGGAATTTGACGAGCAATAGGAAAAGATGAAGAAAAATGGATATTAATAAGCTAACGATTCGTTCGCAGGAAGTTCTGCAGAAAGCACAGAATCTTGCCGTTGAATCATCAAACCAAACAATTGAACCTGGACATATTCTCAAAGGGATGTTCGAAGTTGATAAGGATGTTATACCTTATATACTTAAAGAGTTAAATGTGAATCAGAGTCCGTTGGAAATGGCCACTTCAAAAATAATTGAGTCATATCCACGTGTTACTGGCGGGCAGTTGCACATGTCGAATCAATCAAATAAGGTGCTGAATTACGCTTTTAGTGAAATGAAGCAATTTAATGACGAATATGTATCGGTAGAAATTCTCTTCTATTCTCTTACCTACTCGACTGGGGCGATTAGACAGCTACTAAAAGACAATGGGATTACACGAAAAAGAATAAAGGAAAGTATTATGAATTTAAGAAATGGCGATTCCGTAACTTCTAACAGTTCAGAAGGAACATACAAATCCTTGGAAAAATTTGCCAAGAACCTAAATGAGCTCGCAAAAACAGGAAAGCTGGATCCTGTGATTGGTCGAGATGATGAAATTCGTAGGGTTCTTCAAATTCTTACACGCCGAACTAAAAACAACCCAATTCTGATTGGTGAGCCTGGAGTTGGTAAAACGGCAATTGGAGAGGGAATTGCTCATCGTATCATCGAAGGAGATGTTCCTGAAAACTTGAAGAGCAAAGTAGTCTACTCGCTAGATATGGGCGCGCTGATTGCTGGAGCCAAATACAAGGGAGAGTTCGAAGAGCGATTGAAATCTGTGATCAAAGAAGTTGTGAATGCCGACGGCGAAATTATTCTTTTCATTGATGAGATTCACACCCTCGTTGGAG
>JBGCDF010000257.1:0-9458 GCA_045105095.1 Crocinitomicaceae bacterium
ACCGGACGGAAATATTGAGTTAATCGGTAGAGTTGATGATCAGGTGAAAATCAGAGGATACCGCATTGAATTGGGAGAGATTGAACATGCTTTAAAGCAGAATAATACCATTGATGAAGTGGTCGTCCTAGCAAGACAGAATCAATCGAACGAGACGGAATTAGTGGCCTACGTAACAAGTTCCACAGAACAGAATGCAGCGGAAATAAACGAACAGTTGAAGAAAATTTTACCGAATTTCATGATGCCTGCACATTATGTTCAACTCGAAGAGTTCCCGCTCACATCCAATGGAAAAGTAGACAAAAAGAGCCTTCCTAATCCTGAAAATGACGGGATATCAAGCGGTGTAGTTTATGTAGAACCGAGTAACGAAATAGAGGAGAAGTTGGTGGATATTTGGCAGGGAGTTCTGCAAAGAGAAAAAATTGGAGTGAAGGATGATTTCTTCTTACTGGGAGGACACAGCCTCAAAGTGGTGAAACTAATTAATCAAATCAATCGAGAGTTTAACGTTTCGTACGATTTGCGGATGGTCTATTCGGAGTCTACGGTTGAGCAGATCGCCCAAAAGATTAAAACGGATCAATATTACAGCTCAGCTTCTATTGACGAAGAGGATGATTACGATAGCATCACCATATAACATTGAATTACAGAGTATCATGCGTATAGAATCATTTTTAGCTGAATTAATCGACAAGAAAATCCATATTGGATCTTCCGATGGTGAGCTCTCTGTAAAAATCCCAAAAGGCACGAAGGTTGATCCCGAAATCATCTCAACCATCCGCGAAAGAAAACAGGAGATCATCAACTATCTGGAAGGATTAAAAGAGAATACTCATGAGGCCATTCCTGCGACTGAAAAGGCGGAGTCTTATCCAATTTCCGATGCCCAGAGAAGGTTGTATGTTCTGTACCAAATGGATCAGGAAGCAAACGTCTACCTCTTGTCTAATACTGTTTTTTTTAAGGGAGATTTCGATCAAAAGAGTTTTACAAAGGCAGTTCACGAAACGGTGAAACGTCATGAGTCGCTGAGAACGGTGTTTAAAGAAAATGAAGTCGGAGAAATCAAACAGTGGATTTTACCATCAAAAGAAGTCAAGTTCACGGTTGATGTTCAAGATTTCCAAAGTACAAGTGATAATCAGGAAGAGATTGAGGCGCAAGTTCAGTCATATATCGAGGAAGATTCAAGAAAAGAATTCGATCTTGAAAACGGTCCGTTGATTAGAGCTGCGCTGATGAAATGTGCCACGGATGAATACCTGTTTTACTACGTGATGCATCATATCATTTGTGATGGTTGGTCCATTGATGTTTTGCAGAAGGATGTGGAGGAATTCTATGATGCATTTAAATCTAATCGATTGCCTAAAACGGAAACACTTCGGATTCAGTACAAAGACTACGCTTCCTGGCAATTGAATCAGTTGGAAAGCCAGAAATTACAAGAAAGCCGTTCTTTTTGGATGCAAAAACTCGAAGGAGACTTGCCGCAAATCGACCTACCAACCTCACTGAAAAGACCAACAGTAAAAACGAGTGAAGGAAGGAAGGTAGGGCGACATTTGAGCCCTGAATTGTCGGGACAAATTCGTGAACTCTCAACTAAGAAGGGCGGAAGTCTGTTCATTACGGTGTTAGCGTGTTTTAAGGCATTGGTGTATCGATATACTGCCCAAAGTGACCTCATTATTGGAACACCAATAGCAGGTAGAAATCACCCCGATTTAGAAAATCAGATTGGTTTTTACGTAAATACGTTGGCATTACGAAATCAACTGAATCCAGAAGATAGTTTTGATGTGTTCTATCAAAAAATAAAGGAAGACACATTGGCAAGCTTCGATCATCAGATGTATCCGTTTGATAGATTAGTAGAGGAGTTGGATGTTCAAAGAAATTCAAGTCGAAGTGCAGTATTCGATATCTTTTTCACGGTAGATTCCAGCAATTCAGAGATGCCAAATTTTGCGGTTAATTCCGATATGGAAAGTATGGAAGTTTCGTCCAAATTTGATCTCGAAATTATCTTGCAAGAGTATGATAATTATCTATCTTTATATGCGGTGTTCAACCCTGCGGTTTATGAGGAAGAAATGATCGCAGGACTTTTAAAACATTACGAACAATTGTTAAAAACCACTGTCACTTCACCAGAAGTCAAAATTTCGGAAATCAACTACCTGTCACGCGAAGAAGAACGGGAATTACTGTTCACGTTCAATAATTTACAGGAAGGGACTGAAAAAGAAGCAAGCTTTAAAGCTGACGAGAAGATGAAAGAAAGGAATATGTTAACCCTTTTTGAGAATCAGGTGGCTAAAACACCTCAAAAAACGGCTGTTCTTTTTTCCAAAGCTTCTGTTGCATCAGAGGGCGATGATTTCCTAGAAATGACATATCAAGAATTGGATAAGACCTCCAATCGTTTGGCGAATTACCTACAGGCAAAATATGAGGTAGAATCAGGGGATTTCGTTACCGTTCTTTTAGAAAGAAGCGAATGGTTGGTTGTCGCAGCATTGGCTATCATGAAGTTTGGTGCAACGTACGTACCTGTTGATCCCGCTTACCCTGAAAACCGTGTAACATTCATTGTAAAGGACAGCCAATCGAAATTAATTGTAGATGAGGCACTCATTCAGGAGTTCATTTATACTCAAACAGAACATAGTTCGAGCCGGCCTAAAGTTGATCTGCTTCCAACTGACCTCGCTTACGTAATCTATACTTCTGGTTCAACCGGTACTCCAAAAGGAGTAATGATCAAGCACGAAAGTTTGTCTTCATTCTTCGAAAGTTGTTCTCAAACCTTTAACGCAATACCTGAACTAAGATGAAACAAAGTACTGCGATAAACCCAATGTTGAATGCGATCGGAGAGGATGTAATGGGCTTCTTGAATGAAGTTCAACAAACCTATCCTGAGGCTATCTCATTCGCTTCAGGTCGACCCGATGAGAACTTTTTCGACTTTGACGGATTTGCTGAATATTTCGATCTTTTTGTTTCGCATGAAGCAGATAGCCGTGGTTGTTCGAAAGAAGAAGTACTTAAAAAATTAGGTCAATACAATGCGGCTAAAGGTGTTGTCAATTCGCTCGCTGCGGAGTTTCTAAAGAATGATGAAGGAATCAACTTAAAGGCTGATGACCTGGTAATAACCGTTGGGACTCAAGAAGCAATGGCAATTTCTGTGTTAACGCTATGCGATCAGAAAAACGATGTCATCTTGGTAGAGGATCCATGTTATATAGGCGTGACCCATTTTTCATGCATTGCAGGGTATGATATTCGGCCCATTTCCGTATTGGAAGATGGAATTTCGCTGGATCAAATGGAAGATGGAATTGCAAAAGCTGAAGCTGAAGGAAAGAACGTAAAGCTGGTTTACACGATTCCAGACTTTCAGAACCCTACGGGAAATGCGATGTCCACTAAAAAGAGAGTGCGGTTGCTCGAAATGGCGGAGAAGCATGATTTCTTCATTCTGGAGGATAATGCATATGGCGATTTCGTGTACTATGGCGATAAGAAACCAACACTCAAATCATTGGATAAAAATAAACGGGTGATCTATCTGCGCTCTTTTTCAAAGACGCTTTATCCGACAATAAGATTGAGCATTTTAGCTGCAGATCAGCAGATCATGAATAATGGAACGTTGGTCCCGCTCAGTGGGTTAATGGCAAAAACGAAAGGCTACCTCACGGTGAATACTTCATCCATCAATCAAGGTGTTTTCGCTGGAATGTTACTGAGAAACGACTGTTCTTTCAGCTTGATGAATGCTGAGAAAGTATCTGCGCTAAAGCAAAAACGAGATCACACGATTAAGATGTTGAGTGCGCATATGAACGCTGAATGGGCGAATGGAATCACCTGGAATGAACCGGAAGGAGGCTTCTTTTTAACGGTTAAGCTGCCTTTCAAAGTAGATAAACAAGAAGTGGCCTTTTGCGCAGAAAACCATGGCGTAATCTTCACTCCGATGTCTTTTTTCTATATGGGAGATGGAGGAGAAAAGGAAATTAGGTTGGCATTTAGCTATTTGTCAATTGAAGAAATTGAAATCTCTATTGAAAGTCTTGCGAAGTACTTTCAAAGTAAGATAAACGAAGAACTAAAAATCGAGGAATGAGCGGGAAGAATGAAATGGAACATAGCGATTTTCTGAAATTGGATTACGACTTCATTGAATACTACGTGGGGATGGCCAAGATGGTCGTATATTGGCACGTTAAGGCACTCGGCTTTAAAGTGGTGGCATACGCTGGCCCTGAGACAGGTGTAGAGGATAAATGTTCATACTATATCGTGAAAAATGATATTAAGTTGGTCATTACGGCTGCTTCTCAGCCAAGTTCGTATCGGATTGTATCCTTCGTTGACCTTCACGGAAATGGAATCAAGCAAATTGGAATTAATGTAGAAGACGTTGATAGCTTCTTTGAAAACGCCCTGAAGAAAGGAGCAATACCATTGACTTTCCCTGAAACATTAAGTGACGACAAGGGAAGTGTGCGTCAGGCAAAACTCAAAATCTTCGATGACAATGAAATCGTGCTGATCAACTATCAGGATTATACGGGTGATTTCTTGCCTGGCTATGTGAACGTTGAGGGCGAATGGGACGTGCCTTTAGAGGATACTGAATTACTCAAAATTGACCACCTCGCTTGTGCACTTCGTCCCAATGAAATTGGTCTTTGGGAAGATTATTTCAACGGAATTTTTAATTCCAAAACGGTAGAGAAGTTTGATGAGCGTCATACCAAAGAGGATAGGGAACTTGAGCAGAAAAAGATTGGAATGTACCTCAAAGTGCTGCAATCGGAAAATAAAAAATTGAACAACGTTTTACTGGAACCGGATAGCGGAACAGCTTCTCAGATTCAGCTTTTCATTGATCAGAATTACGGAGCAGGAATTCAGCACATCGCTTTTTCATCGAGAAATATTTTTAGATCGGTTGAATTAATGAGACAAAATGGTGTCAAATTCACATCAATCCCGGCAAACTATTATGACGAATTGGCGGAAAAATATCCAGACCTCGATATCAGCATGCTAAAAAAGCACGGAGTATTATGCGATGTGCACGAAGGAGCGTTGCTCTTTCAGGTGTTTACTGCTCCAATAGGAGATCGTGCAACATTCTTTTATGAAATTGTTCAACGCGTGAACGACTATGAGGGCTTTGGACTGGACAACATACATGCGCTTTTCGAAGCCATGGAAAATGAACTGAAAAATAGTATACCTAACAATAACAAATAACGATTATGAAAAAGACAATGAGCGAAAACATAGCTTTTTACCGGGAGCACGGCTATTTAATTCTCAAGAATTTCTACACTGAAAAAGACTGTCAAGCGATCAGCGAGGGCTATAGAAAATGTATTGAGAGCAAGAAAGATGAAATTGAAATCATTTACGAGAATGACGGAACGACACCGAGAAGTATCATGAGTTACCACTTGAATGAAGAAACACTCGATTTTTACACACGCGAAGCTAGAGCGCTGGAGGTTGTGAAAGAGATCGTTGGCCCTGAGTTCTATGTTTCTCAATCCAAAATAAACCCAAAAGCTCCTGTTGACGAAAGTGAGATAAAGGGGAAGAAATGGGATTACCATAGAGGGTTTGCTTTTTGGAATTTACTGGACGGAATGCCTAGACCAGATATGGTTTCATCATTTATTTTTCTAACGGAACAAAATGAACAAAATGGAGCCGTGTTCGTGCTGGAAGACTCGCACAAGGATGTCTCAGTCCAAGACATAAAAAATGAGATTGGTCTTATTGACGATGAAGGATTGGACCGTACGAATGATACTTCGGAGTATTTGTCAATCCAGATTCAAGATGAGGAGCTCGAGAATTACAAGAGTCAATTCAAACGAGTTATTCTGGAAGGAGAGGCTGGAGATCTGGTTTTTATGGATCCAAAACTCTTGCATGCATCCGAACCAAATTTGTCCAATAAGTCACGCGATTTAATGATCACGGTGTACAATTCATCGAAGAATTTGCCTCAAACACCGAGAACAGAAACGTACTTATGCGAACGTAACTTCGAACCTGTAAAGCCTGCAGGCGTTTCTGCCAAAGCGGAGAACTCTTAATGGTGAATATGATTTGAAACGGAATTGAACCTCTTTTAACGAAGCATTTGGCGAACGATACAACGCACAATATTACCCCTGAAAAGAATGAGTTGGTTTTCCCTTCTTTGGCATCCAATGCGTTCGACATATCCTTGTTTGAAACATTTCTTCCACTAGTTTCTGGTGGTACTGTGATGATGTTGACGAATGATGATATCAAGGATGTGTCTGTATTGATTAAACGTCTAAAAAATGCATCCGTCGTACATGCGGTTCCGGCTTTGATGAACCAATTGTTGCTGCAGATTGAGCAAGAGGTGGATGAAGATTATTCCCACATCACTGATTTGTTCGTGGGGGGAGATAAAGTGCCTACTGCAGTATTAAGTTCGATGCGCGCAGTATTTCCGAAGGCAGCTATTCATGTGCTATATGGTCCAACTGAATCGACCATTTTCGTGGCAGTGAAAAGTTACTTCCCAGGTGAAGAAAATCAGTTCAATGGAGCCGTTTTAGGAAAACCCATGCCGGACGTGAACGTCTACATCCTAGATGAAAAACTGCAACTGGTTCCAGCGGGAGTAAAAGGAGAAATCTGCATCGGCGGGAAGCGAGTAGCAGAGGGGTACTTAAATCGAGAAGAACTTAGCGCTAAGCAATTTGTTGAAAATCCTTTTGTGGAGGGAGAGCGAATGTATCGAACGGGGGATCTTGGAAAGTGGCTGAGGGACGGACAGATCGAATTCGTCGGAAGATCCGATGATCAAGTAAAGGTCAGAGGATACAGAATCGAACTGGGCGAAATTGAAAGTACGCTACTTAAGATAGATGAAATCGAAAGTGCGGCTGCTCGAATCTGGAAGAATGATTCGAAGGAAAATGAATTAACTGCCTATTTCTCGGCAAACCGCGCGTTCAACGCAAGCGAATTAAGGTCTGCATTAAGGAATTCTCTTCCTGATTACATGTTGCCCCAGAGCTATGTACAGATGGATGAATTACCTGTGACGCACAATGGAAAAGTCGACTACAAAGCTTTGCAAAATCCTACTGGAATAAGTGTGTCGGGAGGAATGGAATTTGTAGCGCCACGAACAGATTTGGAAGAGAAAATCGTCCAAATATGGAAAGGTATTCTCAAACAAGAAAAAGTTGGTGTACACGATGACTTTTTCCATCTAGGAGGACACAGTCTGAAAGCACTTCGCTTAAGAAACGAATATCAAAAAGTACTCGAAGTAAACCTCTCATTGAAGGAGTTATTCACGAGCACAACAATCGAGGATCAGGCAAGGCTCATTGAAAATGAAAATAGCGAGAAATTCGTTCAAATTGAACCGGCTGCTGAGCAAGAAAATTATCCGATATCAGATGCACAGCGTCGACTTTGGGTACTAAGCCAATTTGAGTCGGGTTCAGTGGCGTATAACATGCCAGGGACTTATCCTCTCGGTACGAATTTGGATATTGACTGCTTTAGGGAGGCTGTCAATGCAGTCGTTGAACGACATGAGGCGCTTAGAACTGTTCTTATATCCGATAAAAGAGGAGTCCGACAGCGAGTACTCCCTTCTGAAAAGGGATTGATTGAGTCACCAATTATCGATCTGAGAAAGGGGAAAAGCATCCAACAATTCATAAGTGAGGATACCGCTGTCCCATTCGATATGGAGAATGGCCCACTTTTCAGAATGTACCTATTACGGGTTGATGATACAGAATTCGTTCTTTACTACAATCTTCATCATATCATCAGTGATGGATGGTCAATGGAAGTATTGGTGAAAGACGTAAGTACTTTTTACACGGCATTTCTGAACAAGAAGGCTCAAAAAGCCTATGAACTTCCAGAACCTCTTCGAATTCACTACAAAGACTATTCTGTTTGGCAATTGAACCTCTTGGAAACGGAAGCGTTTGCTGATCACAAGCGTTTTTGGACGGAGCAGATGAATGGTGAGTTACCCATTCTTGATTTTCCTGGAACCAATAAGCGCCCGAGAATCAAAACGTATAACGGTAACTTGTTGAGTACATATATTGACAGAGACTCAGGAGCAAAGCTGAAGCAGTTCTCTGAAGATCAAGGAGGGAGCCTTTTCATTGGTTTATTGGCTGTTTGGAACCTACTTTGCTACAAATACACTGGACAGAAAGATATTATAATTGGAACACCGACGGCTAATCGAGATCATTCAGACCTGGAGAATCAAATAGGATTCTACGCAAACACTCTGGCACTTCGAAATAAACTAAATCCAGATTGGAGTTTCGAGGAACTTTATACGGAAACAAAAGGTAATACGCTTGAGGCTTTTGATCATCAAGTCTATCCTTTTGATAGATTAATTGAAGAATTAGATTTACAGCATGATACGAGCAGAAATGCAGTTTTCAACGTAATGCTGGTTCTTCAAAACAACCAAGAGAAAATCGAAGACCTTTCGGAAGAGGATGACACTCTTCTAAAAGAACGAGTAAAAATAATCAACGATGACGGGGCAAGTATGTCAAAGTTTGATCTGTTGATCAATTTTCGAGAAGTAGAAAGCTATTTAGCGTTTGACCTGGTGTTCAATACGGATATTTACAAGAAGTCCAATATGGAGCAATTGATGTTCCATTTCAAGCAATTGTTGACATCAGTGCTCGAAAAACCAGATAGCTCGGTAGGAACAATTGATTTTCTGACCGAGTCGGAAAAGCACCTGTTGCTTGCTGGTTTCAATGATACGAAAACGAAGTATCCGAAGGATAAAACGATAACCAACCTGTTCGAAGCCCAAGTCGACAGCACACCGAGCAATATTGCCTTACGCGCTGGAAATGATCAAATTACGTATCGTGAATTAAATGAATCGGCTAACCAACTAGCACGCTATCTTTCAGGAAAATGGGAGTTAGAACCAGAAGAATTGATAGGTGTCAATTTGAAGCGTGGAAAGGATTATGCACTTGCCTTATTGGCGATTTTAAAGCTTGGAGGATGCGCAGCTCCGATAAACAATGGACTCGCAAAGGAGAGTTTAAAGGAAATTTCTCAAGATTTCAAAGGAACGGTTGATGAGAACGTATTTGATGAGTTCAAGGCTGTTAAAGACCGTTATTCGAGTTCCAATCTTAATCTTGCATTCTCGGTAGAGAATTTGGCGTATATAATTTATACCTCAGGCTCAACAGGACGACCAAAAGGATGTATGTTGGAGCATCGTGGAATTGTAAATAACCTATTCAGTAAAATTGATTTACTCTCGTTGACCGCTGATTCGGTAATCGTTCATGCTTCAAAGATGTGTTTCGTTGGAGGAATCTGGCAACTGTGGGCTCCACTGTTAG
>JBGCDF010000258.1:0-4806 GCA_045105095.1 Crocinitomicaceae bacterium
GGTCGATGGGGTGCCCTGGCCTCTTACGGAGTTAGGCGTGGAGACAACACTAAGCGTCATTACGGTGTAGCTGGGAACAGTTTTGTAGCTGTTGTTGAATTCGGGAAGAAAGTACAGGCCAAAACCTTACTCGCTGGAGGACAAAGTGGCGATCCCAACTCCGTTCATTTCAGTGATCAGGCAACGCCATACGTTCAAGGTCAATTCAAAACTGTTGCCTATTATCGTGAGGATGTGATGAAACGAGCTCAGAGAAGTTATCACCCTGGAGAATGAGGTCTTTCTTGATTTCTTCGAATTCAGTTATTCATCACGATATTCCGAACTAAAAATCGGACCAAGTTCAAATGTTAGGGAGAAATGTTTATCTCATTTTGAACACAAAGCACAGTTAACCTACAAGACTGCATCTTCGAATCTGGATTCAACACTTTTTGGTTGGGCACAAAAAGTGTTCAAAAATGCCCTTTGCGCTTATTTTTCTGCGGTCAGAAATACTCTTGAAACGCGGTGTTTTCAGTGATCGTTCCGATATCCATCGTCACGCTTCCTCAAACACTAGCCCGTCTCAATTCAATTTCTTCACTCCGTAAAATAGGCGCGACAAAATCCTAGGTTCTATTTTCATTTTCGGAATACTCAATGTTTAACGTCTTGAATCTCCAGATTGTGTACTTAATCCTAAGACCAAGGGGACATACAAACGAATGCCCGCGTTAGGGATTGGTACGGAAAACATGCGAAGCATTTTGTAGAGAAAGCCCGCAGTAGCGCAGCGCTGAACGCCCAAAAGAAACTCAGTACTCCTCTACTCTTTTACGAAACGTTCCTGTGAAATCGATCCATTTGATTGATACACACGTACGAAATACATTCCAGATTCGAACTGATTGACTGGAATCCGTTGTCCAGGTTGATAACTGTCGCTGTACAACAGCTGACCGGAAGCATCAACTATTTCTATGTTTTCAATATCATTGGAACTTTGAATTTCCACAAAGGTTCCAGCAGGGTTTGGATAGAGGGTAAATACCGTGTTCTCCAATTCCGAAACATCCGCCGTTGCAGGATCAAGACGTATTGCCTTGGCTTCGATACAATTCGTTTGAATACGCATCATATCAAAATAATTGCACCCGTTGTCGTGTGTGTACGATTGTATGTTGACCACTGCTCCTGTCGTTAATGATACTCGAATGAAATCAGAACCGTCGTTGAAGTAGTACTCCATCGTAGATGGATTAACGGTTGAGCTAGCATTTACGGAATAACCTCCACTTGGTGAAACATTGGACGTGGATATGTTCGTCACAACTCCCGTGGCTGGATCGATTGTCGCCAAGTATACGTGCGCCGAATCGAAGGTTTGATTTGGTCCGTAGAAGTTCTCTCGAACAAGTCCGTACAAAGTAGTATCAACGCAACTGTAGGCCATGTTTCCAAAAAATTGTCCTCCACCTGGAAATGTCATCGGCATACTAGAATAAATGGAGCCATTGTACATGTCCAAACCAATAAGATTCTGACCATCTGTGTAATAATAGACCATTTGATAAGGATCAATTGCGCTTCCTTCCAAAGCAATCGCCTGTCCTACTGAACTTGGCGAAATTTGTGTGACTACACCCGTCTGTGTATTGATTGTAGATAGGTAAAGTTCACCTGTTTGCGTTGCTGCGATATATCTTCTGGCAAGACCATAAAGGAGTGAATCTGCATTGTTGAAACGGTAATTGTCAAAAAAGCTATTCGCTATGGGATTCACAATGGTAGCGGAATTCGTTAATGCGCCAGTCGCCAAATCTACCGTGAGAATTTCATCCAAAGTGGTGTAATGATATGTATTATCGTAGGCGTTCATCGCCGAACCAGTGAGGTTAATAACTGTAGATAATGAGGTTGTACTGTAATTAGACACCGTCGCCGTGGCTGGATCCATTTTCGCGAGGTATACTGCCGCTGGATTGTTGCTTCTAGCTAAGCCGTAGAGTGTGTCTCCTAGCTGTGCGTTAGCTGAGAGAAAAAGGAGTGTTGAGAAAAGTGAAAGTAGGATTTTCATGATTATTGTTTAACATTTTATATGTAAAGCTAAACAAAATTTTTAAAACATGGAAAAACAGTGGGTTAGATATTTATAAAATGTTGTAATGATAGTAGTTGGGGTTGGTTATGGTTCAGTTTGATTGTCCGATGGTTCGATTATCTGATTGTCCGATTGCTGGATTCTTGGATTCGCTGCGCTGTTGGATTAGCTTCGCTGCTGCCTTCGGCGGTGTTGGATTAGCTCCGCTGCTGCCTTCGGCGGTGTTGGATCGTTCGATGGTTGGATAGTCGGATAGTCGAGAAAATCAACGAATTACTCCTTATCCTCGATCAACGCGACCCACAAGGTGATGTGACCATCATCCATGCGTGGCCAAATGGGACGAACAACGCCATTCACAGCGGCAATGTTCAGATAATCACCAAAGAAGACTTCTTCGGTTGGAATGAACGGAGTTTTTGAAAGTTTCGTATCGACAAAGGTCTTACCGCCATCTTTGGAAACGGACATGTATACATCGGTTTGGTTATCTGAGTGATTTCTTCGGTCATAATACACGAAATACACATACCCCGTGCTCTGATCAACATCCATCCACGTATAAAACTGATGTTTTTTGGAATCATCTTGATTCACTTTGATTGCATCACTCCATGTCTTACCGCCATCAGTAGATTTCTTAATAAACACGTCTGTGTCATCCAGTCCATTTCGCTGATCGCACCAATTCAAGTATAATGTTCCTCTGTTCGGGCCATCACTCAAATCACACTTCAAAATAGGCAATCCGTTTGCTCTTCCCATTCCAGGAATATCGATTGTCCAACCGCCCCACTGCTTTTCCAAGGATTGCTCCTCTTCCAGCCAAGTATTTCCTCCGTCCATTGATTTTTGCATGACCAATCCGTTCGGACCCGTCCATGTCACATACAATTCTCCGTTTGGACCTACAGCAGGAACTGCTCCCTCAACTGTTTCGTCATCATCCAAACAATCGCCTCCGTACTTCGAAATGCGCAAAGGATCTGACCATGTTTTTCCCTGATCAGATGATTTTGAAAAGACAATGATCGACGAGTCCTTTACATCAGCAGAATTGTAGGCATCGAACTGTGTCCAGGTCATGTAGAGTTCATTGTTCTCTTCGTTCACAACCACCCAATGCTTGTCCTGCACTTTTGTTCCGTTTGGTTTTGGAAATGTTCCATCGTCGAAGGGCTTGCAAACCTTATCGGCCGACTGGCAAATAATTCTATCCAGATGTGACGTTTCTTTGTAGCTCGATAAATGGAAGTAATAGGGCCGACCCTTTGTGTCAAAAATGACCACAGGATCACCAAAAACGCCATACGGGCTTTTTAATGTCTTACTTTTCCACCTCTTTCCTCCATTCTTCGAATAATAGTAATCACTCAGCACTGATCCGGCAATCATAATTTTTGGGTTCTCTGGATGAATCGCAATGGAAGGCTCGCATTGGGAGCTTCCGTATGCGGCATCCTTTGGAAGAGGAAGTTGTACCACTTTATGATTTTGTCCAAAAGATAAAAATCCCTGAACGACGAATAGAATCAGTGCTAATCTTTTCATTACTTAATTGTTCGAAGCCAGTAATCGTTCACATCCTGAGTTTTCTTCTCATTTGAAAGTTCGTAGCTAAACTTTGGTTTCTCGTAAGAAGTCACTCCGATTCTAAGTGAATACAATTCCTGATCTCTCGAAATCAACAATTCCAGTTCCTCACCCACGTTCACAGAGTCGAAGAACTGCTCAAGCGAACGTTTGTCAACTCTCAATCCGTTACAACCGATGATTTCATCATTTACGCTCAAGCCACCGTCTTCAGCAGCAGAACCACGACGAATTCTACTAACGATTACTTTTCCACCTGACTCTCGCATCGAAACTCCCACACTCGGCATTGGTTCACCGATGTATTCAACAGTTAGACCCACCGCACCAAAAATCGTTTTGTAATCAGGGATTTCCGTTCCGTTGATGTATTTATCGTAGAAATCACCCAAATCTTCTTTTAGGAAATCTTCCAGTTCTTGTTTGAATTCATCCTCAGAGAATCCGCGTCCTTTCTCTTCAAAGTACTCTTTGTAGATGTGTTGCATGAAATCATCCAAACACTTCTTACCCTTGTATTTTGCGATGATCTTTGCATCCAGCATTGCTGCTATTACCGATCCTTTTGAGTAATACGAGATTGTCGTATTTCCGCTATTTTCATTTGGTCGGTAAGATTTGATACATGCATCGAAACTTGCGTGAGCAACAGGTTGTACGCGTGCTCCTGGCGATCCTTCAACATAGTTCAACGAGCTAAAGAGCTTTCTCAAATACTCCTTTTTGTCATAATAACCAGCTCTCAAGAGCAACAACTCGTCGTAATATGAGGTAAATCCTTCCATCACCCAAAGAAGCGACGTATAGTTCTCGTTATCGTAATCAAATGGTCCGAGTTCTACTGGGCGGATACGCTTCACATTCCAGAGGTGGAAGTACTCATGCGCAACGAGTGAAAGAAATTTCTTGTATTCATTTCCGCTGTACGTAAAACGATTGACACTCAAGGTTGTTGAGTTTACGTGCTCCAATCCTCCTTGGCCATTCGTTACGTTGTGAATGATAAATGTGTAGTCTTTGTTTGGATTCTGTCCGAAAACGTCTGTAGCCGCTTCAATGATTCGCGTCATGTCCTTTTTCAACTCTTCAATCGAGAAATTACCCGAACCGCAGATTCCTACATGATGCCT
>JBGCDF010000259.1:0-20161 GCA_045105095.1 Crocinitomicaceae bacterium
TCCTCAAGGAGTTCATGGTGAGAAATACCTACATCTACCCTCCTCTGCCTTCGATGAGAATCATCTCGGATATTTTTGAATACACTTCGCAAAATATGCCGCGCTTCAACTCGATTTCCATTTCAGGGTATCACATGCAAGAAGCGGGAGCAACAGCTGCCATTGAACTAGCCTATACGCTGGCTGATGGATTGCAATACTTGAAGGCTGGGATCAGCGCAGGAATGAAGATCGATGATTTCGCTCCTCGCTTAAGTTTCTTCTGGGCAATCGGAATGAATCACTATACTGAAGTAGCAAAAATGCGCGCAGGAAGACTGCTTTGGGCGAAAATCGTGCAACAATTCGATCCTCAGAATAAAAAATCACTGGCATTGAGAACTCACTGCCAAACTTCTGGTTGGAGTTTAACGGAGCAAGATCCGTTCAATAATGTCGCGCGAACATGCATCGAAGCATTAGCTGCGGCCTTCGGTGGAACCCAATCATTGCACACAAACGCACTCGACGAAGCGATCGCTCTTCCAACAGATTTCTCGGCGCGAATAGCACGAAATACACAAATTTACCTTCAACAGGAAACGGGAATCATAAAACTTGTTGATCCGCTTGGGGGAAGTTATTACGTCGAAGAATTAACGAATCAATTGGTGGAAGAAGCCTGGAAATTAATTCAAGAAGTAGAAGAATTAGGAGGAATGGCAAAAGCCATCGAAACGGGAATTCCCAAAATGCGCATAGAAGAAGCTGCTGCTCGTAAACAAGCGAGAATAGATGCGGGAAAAGATGTCATTGTAGGTGTAAACCGTTATCAATTGGACGAGGAAACAGAAATGGACATTCTTGAGGTTGACAATACAAAGGTTCGGGATTCTCAAATCGACCGATTGACGGAATTGAAAGAAAATCGCGATTCGGATAAAGTCGCCGAACTTTTGAAAGAATTGGAAGATGCCGCGAACAATGATACTGGTAACCTCCTTGAAATTGCCGTGCGCTGTGCTCGAGAAAGAGCATCTTTGGGAGAAATTTCCGTTGCTCTTGAGAAATCATATGGACGTTATCAAGCAACAATCCGCTCTATTAACGGAGTTTATTCATCAGAATCTATGGGAGACGAAGATTTCAATAAAGCCTTGGAAATGGCTGATCAATTCAGCAAGTTAGAAGGTCGTCGCCCACGAATCATGGTGGCGAAAATGGGACAAGACGGTCACGACCGCGGTGCAAAAGTAATTGCAACTTCTTTTGCTGACATCGGTTTTGACGTCGATATCGGACCATTATTCCAAACTCCTGAGGAAGCAGCGAAACAAGCTGTGGAAAATGACGTACACATCTTAGGCGTCTCTTCATTGGCTGCAGGGCACAAGACTCTCATCCCGAAAGTGATTGCCGAATTGGAAAAATTGGGTCGAGATGACATTATGGTGATTGCAGGTGGGGTAATTCCTCAACAGGACTATGATTTCTTGTATGACGCAGGAGTTTTTGGAGTATTTGGCCCTGGAACTAAGATTTCTTCCGCAGCTCAAGAGATACTGGCACTTTTGATTAAAAGCTTCGATTAGAAATAATTATTGAAAAATACCTACTTTTAGGAAAAAATAAGATTCGGCACAGTATTTGAAAATGTAAGTGCAAAAACAAACAAACATGAAATATCTAGTAGCAATTTTAAGCTTTCTATTTTTATCGGCCTCAGCCTACTCCCAAACTCGTCAATACAAAGATTTAGTTATTCTATATGCTGATGGAACTTACGACAGTTACAAAAAACTAGTTAAGCAAGCCGAAAAATATACGCTCAAAGACGCGACAAAGAAAGATCCAAAACCTTATTTCTGGATGGCAAAGGGACTCTTCAAAATCTCTACTTCAGGAACGGATGATGATAACTACAAGAATGCGTACAAGGACGCGATCAAATTCTTAGGAAAAGGAATTAAGTACGACCTTAAGTACAACGACGGCGATTATACTAGAGAAGAATCTGAATTTGTAAGCATGTTCCAAATGACATTGTTTGAAACTGCAAACAACGAAATCTCAGGAGGTGGATTCAAAAGAGGATTTAGCTGGGTCTTAAAATATTCAAAGATTACCAACAACATGGTTGGTGCGAATTACTTGATGGGAGCATGTAAGTACGAAGCAGCAGACAAAACAACTGCCCGTGAATACTGGAAAAAAGCAGAAGCTGAATTAAAAACTATCGAATCAATTGATAGCTGGAGTCAAGCAGACAAGGACATGTTGAAATATGGAGTTCTTTATTCTGCTGGTGCTTTGAAACGTTCGCGTCAGGAAGACAAAGCGAAAACACTCGTAAACAAAGTGGCTCAATGGTTTGAAGAAGACGAAGATTGGGAAGCATTGTACGACGAAATCGTTAACAGACCGAAAGACAAGAAATAATTATTTCATAGATATATTAAGTCCCATCTCGTTGATTCAAACAAGATGGGATTTTTTTTGAACCAAAGTTTTGAATGGGTGTACGGTTAAGAAAACAACATCAGACCCCATGAAAAAAATCGCCTTTCTATTAGCTGCAATCACCTTTTCTCTTACTAGTTTCGCGCAGGACAGTGAATCACCGCTAGTGAGCTTTGAAGATTACGAGAACTTAATGGCAACCGTAAAAGAGCACCGAAAAACCCGACTCGTTGATTTGAATCAATTCAATCAAATG
Organism: Crocinitomicaceae bacterium; assembly: GCA_045105095.1. Classification (GTDB taxonomy): domain Bacteria; phylum Bacteroidota; class Bacteroidia; order Flavobacteriales_D; family Crocinitomicaceae; genus UBA4466. The sequence goes on from JBGCDF010000259.1 coordinate 2,696, forward strand.
AGTACGAAGAAGGAAGTATTCATTTTAGATACCCGATCAAAGGAAATGTACGATCGAAAGCATGTAAAAGGAGCCATTCACTTAAATTTTTCTGACTTCACACAAGCTAATCTTGATGCTCTTTTTCCACATCGAAACGCCATTATTCTAATATACTGCAACAATAACTTCATTGATGATTTCGATATGGATAACATTGTCTCAGATGTGAACTTTGCATCCAAAGGGTATAGTCCAACTATTGATGAAGGATCTCTTCAATTGATCAATCCAGTATTAACACAATCCCTTCAAACTGCCGATGGGACTGAATTTGAAAATTATTCAGATCTCGAAGAAGATGTTACGCTCGTAGTCGCTGATAACGTTATTACTCTGGCTCTGAACATCCCTACTTACATCAATTTATATGGCTACGGTTATAAGAATGTCTACGAACTAAGCGAACTCGTGTCAATTCACGATTCTCGCATTCAATTCGAAGGAACGGAAGTCACTCCTGTTGAAAATTAGTCTCCTATTGTATGTCGAATACATTCTTTCGAGTGAGTTTTCTAATAGCATTGCTATGCCTCTTGTGCGCATGTGAGAATTCGGCTTCTGGATATCAGAACATAGATCACACGGACCTTGCCAGAGATTTGGAAGAAAATCAAACAACCCTGAAGCTCAAACTTGAGTTAACCTATTCGTTAAGTCATGGTTGGGGACATGCATATTCAGGAAACGTAAAGGAAGCAGTCGTTGGCGACCTTGAGGATTTGATAATCAGCCTCCATCTTTCCATTTCAGATTTCGAAAAGAAATTTTCTTACCTCCTATCGAACGAATCAGAGAATCAAGTTGTTGCAGAATTTGCACTAATCGAAAATGACAAACCGTACATAAATGGTGTAAATGCCTTTATGGATGAAAAGGGTCGAACCTGGGAAATAGTTAACATATCGGCAGTTGAGAAAAAGTGATCAACTTCCAACAAGCATTTGACCAAAACTGTATCTTTAGACATAATCATTCAAGGAATTGTTAATGAACAACATTCAAGAAGATCGACGCAAGGTCATTAAAACACTTGTTCTCGCAGGGTTTGGAATTCACTTTATTGGGTGCACGGATTCACCTGAACCTATTCCAAAAAAGAAGAAAAAAGCTCCTCTCAAAGAAGAAGTTGAGCAGGTTGTAGAAGAGATTGAACAAGAAGTTGAAAGCAACAATGTTGTCTATTTGACAAAGGAAGATGAACAATTCGAGGAATTAGCCACTTACTTCAATAAATTCACTCAAAAGAGTCCTGCCATTATTGCGCTTGTTTCAAATGCAGAAGGAATTTCAGAAGCTATACTCCATGCTAAAGAACTGGACTTGCCTGTTTCCGTGAAAAGCGGTGGACACTCCTTTGAGCAATTTTCTTCGAATGATGGAGGCTTGGTAATCAACTTGTCTCTTTTGAATACAATTGAATGGAAAGAAAATAATGAAGTTGAAATAGGACCTGCCTGCCTGCTCAAAGAAATGTACGACGAACTCCTTCCAAAACAGCGAATATTACCCGCGGGATCTTGCGGAACTGTTGGTGTCGGTGGATTAACTCTTGGCGGAGGTTATGGTTTTTTCGCGAGAAAGTATGGCTTGACTTGTGACAATTTACTTTCGGCAACTTTTATTGATGGTAATGGCGAAATTCATGAGGTTTCGGGCGATGATGAATTGCTCTGGGCACTTCGAGGTGGAGGAAATGGAAATTTCGGAGTAGTTAGCTCATTCAGATTCAAAACTTACCCCGTTCCAGAACATTTCAGTTACACTCGATTGAAGGCTAAGAACTTGGACAAAGACCGTGCAAAGTTGCTCCTTGACACCTGGTTTGAATATGGAAAACTGCTCCCAGGAAGTTGTTTTTCTGCCTTCGTGCTGAATGGAAAATCGCTGACAATCTTGATCACAAATTTTGAATCCTCTACTCCAATATTAGAGGAAATGATACAAGCGCTCACGGAAATAACGGACAGCGTCACTTCCAAGCGCAACAACGATATTGCTGGAGCATTGAAAAATTACTACGGCATTCAACATCCGATCTATTTTAAGAATGCTTCCGCGGGGTACTATTCGAGTTTCTCTGATATAGAAGGTTGTATTGATCAAGTTTTGGATAAAGTCGTATCAACTCCAGGGCTTATTTATCAAGTGAACACCTTAGGAGGTGCCATCAATTTTGAGGAGAATAAACTGAACTCTAGCTATCCGCATCGTTCATTTGAGTATTTAAGTGAGCTTCAAACATACTGGAGCGAAGGACAAGATCAAAAACGCGATCGATACTTGAAAGAGTTTGAATACATCCAGAACCTCTTCTATGAAAATGGAAACCGCGCCCAATACCGTAACTATCCGAGTATAGGTTTCAAAGATTGGGAAGCGGCATACTTCGGAGAAAATTATGAGCGTCTGCAAGGAATTAAGCAAAAATACGATAGGGACAATACCATTCGGCATCCACAAAGCATTCGATCAGGTTTTGAACAAAACTAGTTTTAAAAGATTCTTTCCTTCTGATAGAACGAGGTATGATCTTCCCTAACTTTGTTTACGTGAAAAAAATCTTTCCATACCTCAAGAACAAGTTTATCCTAGCTATGACAATCTTTTTGGTCTACGCCTTGTTTTTAGATGAGAATGATATCTTCACCATTATCCGTCACAATAAGAAATTGAATCAATTGGAGATGGCGAAACAGGAAGTCAGTCGAGATTTAGAAAAATCCCGCGAGACGCTTCATGAGTTAAGCAACAAAAGTGAGTTGGAACGCTACGCTAGAGAAGAAAAATTCTTCAAGAAAGATGATGAAGATATTTTCGTGATTTTTGAGGATTAGACATTCTCCACTTAATGTCTTAAGTCTACATCACAACTTCGAATACTTCTTCACCCGCACCCTATAAAAATAGTATTCTGCAATCTGACGATACGTGAAATTATACTTAGCCATGTTCATCGCTCCTTCCTGACAAAGCCCCACTCCATGTCCGAAACCTCTTCCTTCAAATACGACTTCACTTCCTTCTGGGTGAGTACTGAAGAACGTTGATTTCAACTTGAATTTTGAACGAAGGTCTCTCAGCGGAATTCCCAGACTCGGATGAATATAGAATGCTTTTCTAGTCTCCTGTTCAAAGCTATAGATACGCTTCGCCATCAGCGAATCGTAAATAGGATAACCGAATTGTTTAACTAGGTAATTTCTAAATTCCCACTGAGAAATTCGCTTTGTCCATTTAGCCTGACGCGTATGAATGCAAAAGGTGTCAATGAAGGGTTTGACGTGATCGACGGAATTATTCCATACATGTGAAGCATCACACACCTCCCCACCACAATTTGCAGAAAAATAGGTTGTTACCAATCGATTGTTTTCGTCCACTAGAACTTCGTCTTTCGTTTCGCGAACGGCTGTTCGAATTTCGGGGGTATATCTTAACATGTTATGATACGCCTGACAATGAACTCCATCACATAAACCAAAACCTTCTTTGCGGTGACGGGATTTGTTCTTATGCGCATACGTCCTGCTCATCACGGCCTGAACTTTATAGTATTCCGCATGGCGACCTCCTCCCCCTTCTGATTCTATGACTCCACAGAGATAATTTTCCATGCTGACCTTATTGACTATAGTCATTCTGCCTTTCACTACAGAAATCTCAAAATTATCTTGATATTTTCTTTCTCGGATAGTTGGAACTTTCGACTTTATGATGATCGTTCCATTCCCGATAGGTCTTACCGAAATCTTTGAGAATTTTCCTTGAGGAATGGTATTGTACTTTAGCGCTAACTTTCCTGCGACCAGTTCAACTTCAATAAATTCCTGAGGATTAATTGTACCTACGAATGAAGTATCAGCCCAAACGTTGTACTGCCCTAAATGATGGCTCAATGTTACCCTTTTCACTTTGTAATCGCGCAGAATACCGATCTTTTGCTCTTGTCCGAAAACAGAAAAGAACATCAACAAAAAGAGTATGACGATCGACTTATGCATTCCTACCTTGAATACGTAACTATTGTTTTGACAATTCTAAAAGCAAAGACTGTGCAACTTTGTCACTTGCTCCACCTCCACCTAGGATATTTTCCAATTCATCGTAATTTTTCATTACTTCAGAATGGTACTTCTCATCGCTCAATAACTTCGTTAGTTCCGTTCGAATTGCCTCCGCATTACAATCGTTTTGAATGAGTTCCTTCACAACTTCGCGATCCATTATCAAATTTACGAGAGAAATATACTTCACTTTTACCAAACGTTTGGCAATCTCATACGAAAAGCGCGAACTCTTGTAACACACCACCTCTGGTATTTTAAACAGCGCTGTTTCCAGAGTCGCCGTTCCAGATGTCACCACAGCAGCCTTCGAACTCGCCAAAAGATCGTAGGTTTCATTCGAAATCATTTTAACATTCTCGTTATTGAATGGAGCATAAAATTCAGCATCTAGACTCGGAGCTCCCGCTATAATTACCTGATAGTCTGAAAACGGTTTTAGTGCATCCAACATGATCGGTAGCTTCTTGCTTACCTCCTGTCTCCTACTACCTGGAAGCACGGCAATAATGGGACGCTCATCTAATTCATGTTTTTTGTAAAATTCCAAGCGCTGATCTTCTGTAAAACCATGCTTGGCAATCTCGTCAAGTAAAGGATGACCAACGTAGGTTACGTCGTAGTCGAAGCGATTGTAAAACTCCTTCTCAAAAGGCAAGATCACGTACATTTTATCTACCACTTTCTTGATTTTATGAACGCGCTTTTGCTTCCATGCCCAAACTTGAGGAGAAATGTAATAGATTACCTTAATCCCATTTTCATGGGCCCACTCGGCAATTCTCAAGTTAAATCCAGGGTAATCCACCAAAAGAATAGCATCTGGCTGATATTTCAGAATATCTTCCTTACAAAAACTGATGTTCTTGATAATAGTTCGAATGTTGGTAATTACTTCCCAGAAGCCCATGAAGGCCAGATCGCGAATATGCTTAACCAAACCTTTGTGAACACTGTTCATTTTGTCTCCACCCCAGAATCGAAAATCCAGATTCGGATCTTGATCCAACATAGCCTGCATCAAGTTACTCGCATGGAGGTCACCTGAAGCTTCGCCAGCAATAACGTAGATTTTCTTTCTCTGCGACATGCACTAGAAAAATTTAATGTAAACGATATAAGGAGCGAAAGCGATTGAGCCAATAATCACCCCTCGTCCATAATTCCATTGCGAACGGTTCAGGAAAAAATAAAACCAAAATAGATTCCCTATGATAGAAAGTGTTATCAACCGAACACGATAAGGATTGTTATAGACAAACTTTCTCCAAAGAAAACTATAATCATAGTCTTGTACCCATGATAAGATGAGTATTAGGATAGGAATGACAATCAAAGGAGTGAGAATTCCCAAAAGCATTCCTAGAGTATGTCCTTTAGACCAATTTCTCAAATTCATAAATTCCAATTTTCTAATTCTTTCATCGAGGCGTACGCAGTCAAATCGTACTGTGTAGGCACTATCGACGCGTATCCTTTATCGATCCAATAAACATCGGTATCATCGCTTTGATCCTGATCGATAAAATCACCCGTTAACCAATAATATGTTCTGTTGAATTGATCTTTACGTTTGTCAAACCTGTCATCCCAGTACGCGTTGGCTTGCTTGCATACTTTGATCCCCTTGAAATCATCTTTATCGATGTAAGGAACGTTCACATTGAGGCAAACACCTTTCGGCATCTTCTTCTCCAGGACTTCTTTCACCACTTTCGCAACTACTTCTTTTGCCAGATCGAAATTTGCGTCCTCCTCAAAAGAGCATAAAGAGAAACCAATAGACGGAACTCCTTCCATTGCTCCTTCTACAGCGGCAGACATTGTGCCTGAGTATAGCACATTGGTCGCAACATTAGCTCCATGGTTAATTCCAGAAACAATTAAGTCAGGTTTTCGATGCATAACTTCATATACCCCAAGCTTCACACAATCAACAGGAGTTCCTGTACATGAGAATGCCTCACAATCGAACAAATCTGATGGAACCAAACGCAAAGGGTGATTAATCGTAATCGCATGTCCCATCCCTGATTGAGCAGAGTCCGGAGCAATTAACACAATATCTCCAAAGGGCGCTACGGCTTCGTATAATGACCGAATTCCTTTGGCCGAAATTCCGTCGTCGTTCGTAATAAAAATTAATGGTCTCGAATCTGTCATCACTCAATAGAATTACTGGGTTTACGAAAGTAACTAAAGTTCTCATATTCTTTCCGAAATGTTTCGCACATTCTCTTCGATTTTGCTACTTTTGGCTTGAGTTTTTTAAAGGAGAAAGAGGTCGCAATATGATGACTACACGAGAATTGAGAACGACACTTTCGGATATTACGAACAATAATATTCAACAAGCTACTAGTTGGATGTCGAAATTATCCGAAAATCAGCTGAACTGGCGTCCAAACCCTGGAATCTGGTCAATTAGTGAAGTGCTCGCACATCTGAACTCTTACGCGCGCTATTATCATCCAGTCATGCAAAAGAAAATTGAGGCGACTCGTTTTCGAACGGTGAAAGATGAATTTACGAGTTCTCCGCTGGGAAGGTCTGCCTGGAAATCTATGAAATTAGGTAGAGTAAATAATGTAAAGCGCAAGTTCAAAGCTCCAAAAGGGCACAACCCTTCTATTGATTTTGATCTACTAAAAGGAAACGAGTTAGCGGAATTTATCGATCAGCAAAAAGACCTGTTGAACATCGTTGAATCATCTAGTGAGGTGAATGTACGAAAGGTGAAAGTTCCAATCTCTATTTCTAAAATTGTTCGTCTACGACTTGGGGATGCCCTGCTCTTTATCACATACCATAATGAGCGACACATGCAACAAATACTCAATCTGAAAACTCATAAGAATTTCCCAAAGAAATGATGGAAATCAAGACTGCCTATTGCCTTGTTAGCATCGCTCCTGTCCGAAAAGCTGCGGATGATGGTGCTGAAATTGTTACACAACTGCTTTTTGGAGAATTGGTAGAAGTACACGACTTCAATCATCCATGGGCGAAAATTAGAACGTTTTCAGATGGATACGAAGGCTATATTGATCACAAACACATTTCCTATTTAACTGATAAGGAAGCGCGTCGTTGGAGTCAAGGGCTTTCATTTTTGAAAGATCGAGAAGCAGTGTTGAGCACTCCTTGGGGAAAACAACGCATCAGTCGTGGTTCATTCGTGCCAGAAAACGAAACTTCTTTCTCTATTGGTCAAGATCAGTTTTCACTCGAAAGACCTGATTCTGGATTGGAAACAATTTTGGATTATGCCGAGGATTATCTAAACACACCTTATCTCTGGGGAGGAAAGTCTTCTTTTGGAATAGATTGTTCGGGTTTGACACAAGTGATTTATCGACTTTTTGGATGGAACCTTCCACGCGATTGCTTCGAACAAATTAATCACGGCCAAGAAATAGCATTCGAAGACCTTCAAATGGGAGATTTAGCCTACTTCAAGAATAAATCAGGTAAAGTGACTCATGTTGGAATTCTTGATGGTAAAGGTGGAATCATCCACGCCAGTGGTCATGTCAGAAGAGATGATTTTACGTCCGAAGGAATCTTCCGACGAGATATTGAATCCTTGACTCATCCTCTATTCATAATTAAACGCTTGTCGTAGAAATAATGCTCATATTTGTATGAAACCTACTAGAATGAAAATATTAATTACCGGAGGTGCAGGATTTATTGGAAGTAACCTTGCCAAGCGATTGGTAGACGATGGACATAACGTTGTTGTACTCGACTCTTTACTGAGAGGAAATAAGCTCGATAAGGAAACCTTCGCCAAAATCCAGTTCATCAAAGGAGACGTTCGAAATTATGATACCGTTCTCGATGCTTGCGTCGGATGTGATTTGATTTTTCACTTTGCTGCCGTGCTTGGGGTTGATATCGTTGCAGATAACCCAGTAGAAACAATGGACGTTGAAGTCATCGGTACTCGAAACATTGTCAATGCTGCTGAAGCCAATAACATCAAAAAAATCATGTATGCTTCAACGAGTGGAATTTATGGACACTCTGCGATAGAATCCGCGCTGACCGAAGAAGTATTGGTTGATCCGAGAACCTCGTATGCGATGGCCAAACGTTACAATGAGATTTACCTTGCTTCACATCACGAAGAAAAAGGAATCAATATTGTCAATTTGAGATTCTTCAACGTTTACGGTTGGAACCAGGACACACGTATGGTAATTCCGTTGTTCTTCGAACAAGCGCGCGGAGGAAAAGACATTACTGTCTTCGGTTCAGGAAAACAAACACGCGACTTTACTTATATCGACGATACCATTGAAGCCTGTGTGCGTTTGATGGATTTGAACGGGTGTCACATCATCAATATTGCGAACGAAGCCGAATGGTGCATTATTGATGTAGCGAATAAAATTAAGGAAATCACAAACTCTACGTCTAAGATTGTGTACATCGAAGCGCCGAAAAAACGCTATGATTACGAAGTAGAACGTCGAGTGGGAAGCTCTAAAAAATTGAAGGAACTCACCGATTATAAACCTGAGACTACATTAACAGAAGGACTAGAAAAAATTTACCAACGAAACTATCAGTAAAACATGTCAAGAGATAAAGAGATCTTCGACCTGATTGAGGACGAAAAACACAGACAGCTAAATGGAATCGAATTGATCGCTTCCGAGAATTTTGTAAGTGATGACGTAATGAACGCCATGGGAAGTGTACTCACCAATAAGTACGCAGAAGGACTACCAGGAAAGCGCTACTACGGTGGTTGTGAAGTGGTGGATAAAGTCGAAACTTTGGCTATCGAACGTTTGAAAAAGTTATTCGGTGCTGAGTGGGCAAATGTTCAACCTCACTCCGGAGCACAGGCAAACACAGCTGTTTTCCTAGCATGTTTGAAACCTGGAGACAAAATTTTAGGGTTCGATCTTTCACACGGAGGACACTTGTCTCACGGATCACCCGTTAACATCTCTGGGAAATATTACGAGCCGCACTTCTATGGTGTAAGTAAAGAAACTGGTTTGGTTGATTACGACGCTCTCGAAGCTAAAGCACGTGAAGTAAAACCTAAATTGATCATTTGTGGAGCTTCAGCATACAGCCGTGATTGGGATTACGCTCGCATTCGAAAGGTTGCTGATGAAATCGGAGCATTGATCCTAGCAGATATTTCTCACCCAGCTGGTGCTATTGCTGCTGGACTATTGAAAAGTCCAATGGAACACTGTCACATCATAACAACTACTACGCACAAAACATTGCGTGGGCCTCGTGGAGGTGTAATCATGATGGGAAAAAACTTCGATAATCCTTTCGGATTGAAATGGAAAAATGGTAATCCAAAATCGATGGCTGCATTGTTAGACGCTGCTGTTTTCCCAGGAACACAAGGTGGACCGTTAGAACATGTGATCGCTGCAAAAGCAGTAGCATTCGGCGAAGCTTTGACGGATAATTACAAAAATTACATGAAGGATGTTCTTGCCAATGCACGAATAATGGCAGATGAGTTCGTAAAACGAGGATATGCCGTAATTTCTGGAGGAACGGATAACCATTCTATGTTGATCGACCTTCGATCGAAGAGTGTCACTGGAAAAGATGCTGAAAACAGACTTGTTTTGGCGGACATTACGGTAAACAAAAACATGGTGCCTTTCGATACGGAATCTCCATTTGTAACCTCAGGGATGAGACTCGGTACTTCGGCCTTAACCTCAAGAGGCGTCACGGCTGATGAAATCCCGGCCATTGTAGAATACATCGACGAAGTACTTTCGGATATCGAAAATGATGAATTGATTGCGAACGTAAAATCAAAAGTGAATGCACTGATGAGCGATCGACCATTATTTAAATGGTAAGATTGAATATAAAATAGATTTGAAACTCCGTTCCGATAACTATCGGAATCGGAGTTTTTTCGTTGGTGAACTAAGTAGCACTTTGCTTGCGAATCACTTTCCAGAATAATTTAGGGAGAAAACGTTTCAAGGTAACAGCTTTGATCTCTTTATTTCCGATCAACACCTCTTTCTTGTTTTTATCAACAGCTTTAAACAATTGGCGAACACATTCTTGTACCGTCATTCCAGTCGCTTGATTATGATCCATTACTCCATGCGTATTCCCTTCTGAATTCAGGGCGTTCACAGAAATATCTGTATTGATTTTGCCTGGACACACCAATAATACGTTGATGTTGTTCTTCTCCTCCTCCAACATTAAACTCTCGTAAAAACCATGCAATGCATGCTTGGAAGCGCTGTATGCGCTCCGCAAGAAGAAACCGAACTTTCCAGCAATGCTCGATATCACGATAAATCGCCCCGATTGCTGTTTTCTGAAAATTGGCAGTACTGCTTTTGTCAATGCGACATTCCCGAAGTAGTTCACTTCCATAATTCGTCTATCGACTTCCATGGGGGTCTCATGCACTTCCGAGCGCTGAGAAAGCCCTCCGTTGTTGACTAACACATCGATTCGACCGAATTTTGAAACAACTTGTTGCACCAAATTTGAAAAATTCTCTGATTGACTTAAATCCAACGGAAGCACCAAATGTTGTTCTGAATTTGGTATCGATTGTTGAACTTCTTGAAGTTTAGATTCATTTCGAGCGGAAAGAATCAGCTTAGCACCAGCGTCAGCAGCTTGCTTGGCTATTTCAGTACCAATTCCTGAAGACGCTCCGGTTACCCATACTACTTTATCTTTCCAATCACTCATACGGCAAAGCTAATGAAGATTAGGGAATAATGTAAAAGAGTATACTGAATTAAGAGATGGTGAGAGAAGTATCACACGTGTAGTTAACATCGATTTTTTCAAAATGCTCCCAATTGTCAGAATTCAAAAAAATGGGACTGAGTGGTTAGCTTTCCTTCTGTTGTGTACACCAACTATCAAAGCGAAATCAATCGCATGACGGAAGCCGAAAAGTCTTTTAGAGTAGGCCAACCAAAATCACTATTATGAAAAATCAAGAATCAAAAAACGTTCAACCATCCAAATTGGAACCTGAAAACGGTAAAATCACAACTGGTAAAGGTGGAAGTTCTACTATGATGATCGGCATTATCGTTGGTCTACTTCTTATTGTTGGAGCCATCATCGTTTACGTCGTAACCAGCGGCGGAGGCGGCGGAAGTGGCGGAGGCACTACCGGCGGCGGCGGCAATGGAAACGACTGCCAGACACCAACCGTTAACAGTTACAGTATGGCAGGCATTACTGATAGAATCCATCTTCAGGTCAAAAGGGTTAAAGTTGATGTACGCAAGGACAACGGAACTCCACGAGATGATGTTTACTTCGCTGCTGCTATGTACCATAATTCGAATCCTAATGAGCCACAAATACTATCCTCAAATGAAGCTTTTAAAATCCATAAAGATGACATAGGCACTTGGAAAACCTGGGGGAAAGACTTGACGGATTTCACCTCAGCCCAACTCGTCCCAAACTCTACGATAGCATTAATTCTGTATGATAAGGACCCAACAAATCAACGCCAAGATTGGCAATATACCACGGGAAGATGCATGAAATATCAATCAAAGGAAAATGCTTATGGCACTATATACATTAGACATGCCGACTTTAATGGAATGCAGACCAATGATACAAGAACTTACACTTTGGCAGAGGGCGAAATAGAAATTTCAATTTCCCGATAAGTCAAGTTTAACGCAAGAACGGTAGCAATCAAATGTCATTTTTATCCGTTTCTATAGGCGCGAGTTGTTTATTGCTCGCGCCTTTTTCTTAGCTCCGTTCAATTCAAAAAAAAATCCCACCTAGCAAACTAAATGGGATGTTGATATATTCTTTAACTTCCTACAAATCATCTGGAAGTTGAATTTCTTTGTATGATTTCTGCTTCGGCTTCAATGCATCGATAAACACAATTTTGAATTTCTCACCATCTGTGTTATAGATCATTTCAGTGATTCCATTCACAATTACTGGTGCCTTTTTCGAAGCGCTGTAAAACTTCTTTTCCATCAGCTCATACGAATCATCTTCAAATTGTCTGAATACTGATTGAATCACACCGTTTTCTACACGTGCTTTTCCAGAAATACAGTACGACACACCACCTTCTTCAAAAAACGTTAGGATCACATTTCGGTGCATATCATCAGAGACTGAGTACGAACCGCGATCATCAAACGCTTTTTGCAATCGTGTGAAACAGTCTTGTGATTGCGCCGCCATCGTAATGAAGACAGTTAAAATGAGCAGTAAACTTTTTTTCATAAAATGTTCTTTTTTGAGCTAGGCTCAGGTTTCAAATATAGCAAGATTGATTCAATATTTTCTCTCCTGCATTGTAGAATTCGTATTTTTGACGAAAATCTTTTTCGATGAGTGAAAATCAAATAGCAGACCAATTTTCTCAAGCAGCAGAAATTTTGCAAATATTTAACACTCCTGAAAACATCCAAAGAATAACGAATGCAGGTCAGTTGATGGTTGAAGCGCTTAAAAACGGCGGAAAAATCATTAGTTGTGGAAATGGAGGGTCGATGTGTGACGCTATGCATTTTGCAGAGGAACTTACTGGACGTTTTCGCGAAGATCGGCCTTCGATTGCAGCTGTTTCTATCTCCGATCCAAGTCACATAACCTGTGTAGGAAACGACTACGGATTTGATCATATCTTCTCTCGGTATGTGGAAGGCGTGGGAACGGAAAATGATGTTCTATTGGGAATCTCTACAAGTGGGAATTCAAAGAATGTAATTAACGCCATTGCCGCAGCAAAAGAAAAAGGAATGAAAATCGTTGGACTTACAGGAAAGACTGGAGGTGAAATGGCCTCGCTTTGCGATGTGGAAATTAGAGCACCGAAATCGGAATTCGCGGACCGTGCTCAAGAGATTCATATTAAGGTCATCCACTCTTTGATTCTCTATATCGAAAATAATAGTTGATCGTGTAAAAACGGCGTAAGAAAATAGTATCTTTGCCACGAATTTTAAGAACAAGAATGGGAACAATTGCACAATTATTTGAATCAGGTGAGCGCAGCGCTGACAAAGGGTATTTTAACAACTTAGTGATGTTGGCTCGTGTTGACGGGAAAATTGATACTGCTGAGGTAAATCTTCTTTCACGTATCGCTACACGTCTTGGATTAACTTCAGAACAAGTGAAAGAAGTTATCGAGCACCCAGACCAGTACCCAATGGTTCCACCAGTTTCGCGGGAAGAGCGTTACGAGCGTTTCATTCAGTTCATCAAGATGATCAATGTGGATGGTGTTGTTGATGCAACGGAAGAAAAGTTAGCATTTAAGTACGGAATTTCACTTGGATTCACTGAAGAAAGAACGAATGAGAAGTATCCAGTTATTTTGGAGAAAGTACAAGCCGGAATTTCTCGTCAGGAAATTTTAGAACAAGTTCTTTAAGAAGAAATTATATAGTTTGACAAGGCCACCTCTGCAGGTGGCTTTTTTTTGTGGCAGAAATTCAAAAAAAGTTAAAATTCAATTTCGTGCGCAGGGAATTTGGCTCGGTGGTTTCTTAATACACATGAGAAACAATCAAAAAATCACAATTTATTCGATGGCCATCCTAGGATTAACCCTACTCGGATCTTGCGCTTCATCAAAAGAACAACCGTCAACCTCGGAACCACCAAGAAATCAGCAAATGAACAAAGAACAACCTTCGGTTATTGAGTTACTCACTGAAATGGACGAAGACAAAGATGGGCAACTTTCAAGAAGTGAAGTAAAGGGTCCTCTGGAACAAAACTTCACTGAAATAGATACAAATCGAGATGATTTTCTTTCCGTAGAGGAATTGAAAAATGCACCTAAACCTGAAGAAAGACCTGAAGGTAGACCACCCAGAGGGGAACGTCCGCCAAGAGGAAATGGAGGCCCGCCAAGAAACTAATTCGCGAAAATAAGCTCTAGTATTTGAGAACCATCTTTTTAGATAGTTTTCTTAGTTTTAGCCATAACTTCAATTTCACAACATGTGCAATTTTTTTCCTTTTTTTCTTTCTCTGATTCTAATCTCATGCTCCAACCAAGAGTGCGATTGCAGCGAATACAAAGACAAACTGAAAGAAGTGCTCATGAACATGACCACACCAATCGATCTTCCTGAAAAGAAACCTATCGATTCAAGTCAGACCGAACAAGGTCAGATTACCGCAGTCATTTTAGAGAACAACAAGTATACATTCGATGATGATCCTTCAGAATACAACTGGGAGGAATACAAGGAAAAACTTGGCGGGAAATTAACAGAATCGAACTTCAGCATTCGTGAGATTAAAATTGCCGGACACAAAGATGCGCGTTACGAATCAGTCTTTAAAGTGCTCGCTTTTTGTCAAGCAAATGAACTTGAGCCTATTCTCGCTTATCAGAATTAGTTTTTAACTAAGGAAAAGCGTTGAACTCCCAAATCGGAGCTTATTTCTACTAGGTACAAACCAGATGGACTGCTTAGTTCAATTCCACTTGCATCAATGGAAGAAGATCGATAAACTTCAGTTCCTACAGCATCAAACACACGAATTTGCACGTTTGCTGAATTCGAATCGTTGAAGACAAAAAATTGACCCTTTGTAGGGTTTGGATAAACGGTAAAACCTCTCTTCCCTTCGAGATTCGATAGGTCGAGCGGTGTATCATTCAATTTTTGAACGAACATATCATAGCTACCAAAGGAAGATAAATTACTCACATTGGTAGAAGGATCAAAATCAGCAGTTACCGCAAAAGATCCTGTTGAATAAATATTTCCATTTTCATCGATACTCATATCACCCAAAAGATCCCAACCAGCACCTTCTATTGTTTCCGTCCAGATATACTCTCCGTTAGAATTGAGAATTTGCAAGAAAATATCTCGCTGTCCAATAGCAGTCAAGTTATCAATCCCGACGTTCGGATTGAAATCAATTGTTCCCTGGAAATTTCCTGATACGAGTAAAAAACCTTCAGAAGTGACCTCAAGATCTACGGCGTTTACATTATCAACTCCACCGAATTGTTTTGACCAGATATAGTCTCCGTTTTGATCAATCTTCAAAATGAACGTGTTCATATTACCGATAGAAGCCACATTAATTACACCCGGCCCTGGATCAAAATCAACCGTATCAAAAAAGCTACCTGTAACATACACATCAGAATTATCATCCAACTGAATAGCTCCGGGAATTTCAAGTGAAATTCCTCCAATCTGTTTTACCCATGTAAAATCTCCATTCGCATCAAGTTTCAAAATAAAAATATCGCCAATCCCATTGGATATCAACTCAGAAACTCCTGCACCAGAATCAAAATCAACAGTCTCCGAAAAGCTGCCAATCGAATAATAGTTTCCACTGATATCCGTCAGAACAGAAGAACCACTATCATATCCTATCCCCCCAATACTTTTCGCCCAAATTAAATTTCCATCTGTATCCAGCTTCTGAAAATAGATGTCTGACTCACCTGAAGCAGTCAAATTAAGCGAACTCGAACCGGGGTCGAAATCTGCTGTTCCAAAATATTGACCTGTAGTCATCACATTTCCATTTGCTTCGATCGTTGAAGACCCCGAATCATTTTCCAATCCTCCAAATTGTTTTACCCAGACAAGTTCTCCGTTAGCATTCATTTTATGAGTAAAAACATCACTTCCTCCATTGGATGTGAGACTAGCTGTTGCTCCAAGAGGATCAAATTCTGCCGTCCCATAGAAAACACCCGTAGTATATACATTACCATTGTCGTCAGTACCGACAGAAGTTCCAAATGCATCCGGGGTTCCCTTCGCTATTTGTCTTGCCCAAATTAAGTCTCCATTCGATTCCAATTTGATCACGAAAACATCATTTGATCCAAATGAAGTCAAATTATTTACTCCTACTCCAGCATCAAAGTCAGCCGTGCCCTCAAAATTCCCTACGACGTATACATGCCCATCTGTATCGGTATGAATGGCTCTTCCGTTATCTATATCCATTCCACCATATTGATTTGCCCATTCGAAATCTAAGGTTTGAGCCAATAAATTAGCGGATGTAAGTAGGATGAATAGTGCGAGTAAATATTGAATTTTCATAAATGTGTTTTAACAAAAAATTAACAACAATCGTACCATCTTCTATTTGTGTTTGAAACAGCATCGAATTCATCAATTGTGAATAACTCGGTTAATTCATTCATAAAAAGATTAGTTCCAACCGATCAATATTCACTAAATTTGCTGCTTAATGAATTATCAATGATTCAGGAAGAGTTACAAAGTACCGTTAAGGACATTTTTTCAGCATACCTTGAGAAAAATGGGCACCGGAAAACACCCGAACGCTTTGCCATACTCGCGGAAATCTACAATTATACAGGACATTTCGACATCGAATCGCTTTACGTGGAGATGAAAAATCAAAACTACCGTGTTTCGCGTGCGACCTTGTATAATACGATTGAGCTGTTACTTGCATGTAATCTTGTACGTAAACATCAGTTCGGAAAGAACATTGCACAGTTCGAAAAATCCCATGGTTCTAAGCAACACGACCACGTAATTCTTACTGATACAGGGGAACTTCTTGAATTCTGTGATCCGCGCATTCAGACGATTAAATCGACCATGGAAGAGATTTTTGGTATTGATATTCAACACCACTCTCTTTATTTCTATGGAACGCGAAAGCAGGATAAAGAGAATGAAGACGACAAATCCGAGGAAGCATGAGTTTAGATTACGACGTTGAAATCCACGATCCAGTTATCGTTTACTCACTGATGGGGAAAATCACCTCCGATAACGACTATCTGGACTTTGAAAAAGAAGTATTCAATTACTTGAATCAGAACTACTACAGAATTGTTTTCAACTTACAGGACTTAACGCATACCAATTCTTCAGGAATAGGGTTTTTCATGCGGACATTAACGAAGTCGCGCATTATGGGAGGAGACTTAGTGCTCACGAACATCTCCGGAAATGTTGAGAAGATTTTTCAAATAGCAAAATTAACTGAAGTATATACCATCTGCGAAACTGAAGCAGAAGGAATCCAATTTTTTAACACAAAGAAATGAAAGTAGACGTTTTACTTGGTTTACAATGGGGAGACGAAGGCAAAGGAAAGATTGTTGACGTTTTAACACCACAATACGACATCATTGCTCGTTTTCAAGGAGGACCGAATGCAGGTCACACACTAGAATTCGAAGGAATTAAGCATGTACTTCACACGATTCCTTCTGGTATCTTCCGTGAAGGAGTATTGAACGTGATTGGTAACGGTGTCGTAATCGATCCTGTGATTTTTAAAGGTGAGTTGGAGAAAATGGCTCCCTACAACAACGATTTTAAGTCGCGGTTGGTGATCTCGA
>JBGCDF010000260.1:0-7256 GCA_045105095.1 Crocinitomicaceae bacterium
CTTCGCTTGTAAAGTACTCGGAATTGATGTGCCTCAAGTATACGCACCTTCAAAGGAAGTTTCTATCGAAGGACAAGGTTTAACAGCCGTTGAGAAGATCTTCAATAAGAACGCTGTTGGAACGACACCAGGAAAAACCTTACATACAGGATCGAATGTTCGTGTAGAAGTGAACATTGTAGGTTCTCAGGATACAACAGGATTGATGACTTCACAAGAGTTAGAAATGATGGCAGCTACTATCATCTCGCCAATTGTCGATGCAGGTTATCAATCAGGATGTCACACGGCTTCAGTTTGGGATGACAAGTCCAAAGCAAATATTCCACGTTTGATGAATTTCATGAATGACTTTGGTCTGATCACTGCGCGTGATCCTAAAGGATCGTATCATGCAATGACAGATGTAATTCATAAGGTATTGAACGATATCGCAGTGGATGATTGGGATGTAATTATCGGTGGAGATTCTCACACGAGAATGTCGAAAGGAGTTGCGTTTGGAGCTGACTCTGGAACAGTTGCACTTGCGCTGGCAACGGGTGAGGCAACAATGCCAATTCCTGAATCAGTAAAAGTGACCTTTAAAGGAAGCATGAGAAGCTTCATGGATTTCCGTGATGTAGTTCATGCCACGCAACAACAAATGTTGAAGCAATATAAAGGTGAAAATGTCTTCCAGGGAAGAATTATCGAAGTGCACATCGGAACATTGACTTCTGATCAGGCCTTTACATTTACGGATTGGACCGCAGAAATGAAAGCCAAAGCTTCTATCTGTATTTCTGAAGATGAGACATTGATCGAGTCCTTAGAGATTGCACGTGATCGTATTGATATTATGATCAACAAAGGAATGGACAACGAAACCAAAGTTCTTCAAGGCCTAGTTGATAAAGCGAATAATAGAATTCAGGAAATCAAAACGGGAATCAAACCTGCTCTTCGTCCAGACGCGAATGCGAAGTATTACGCAGAAGTGGAGATTGATCTTGATGAGATCGCTGAACCGATGATTGCCGATCCAGATGTAAACAATGAAGATGTTTCGAAACGATACACACACGATACCATTCGTCCATTGTCATTCTACGGAGGAACCAAGAAAGTAGATCTAGGATTCGTTGGATCATGTATGGTCCATAAAGGAGACATGCAAATTCTTGCTCAAATGTTGAAAAATATTGAAGCGAAGCAAGGAAGTGTTGAGTTCAAAGCTCCATTAGTTGTTGCGCCTCCAACGTACAATATCGTTGACGAGTTGAAAGCAGAAGGAGATTGGGAAGTATTAGCAAAGTATGCTGGTTTCGTATTTGACGATAGTAATCCTAAAGCTGCAGCTCGTACGAAATACGAAAACAAGTTGTACCTAGAGCGTCCAGGATGTAACCTATGTATGGGTAATCAGGAGAAAGCTGAGCCAGGAGATACGGTAATGGCAACTTCAACGCGATTATTCCAAGGAAGAGTCGTGAAAGATGCGGATGGAAAGAAAGGTGAGTCCTTATTGTCTTCTACCCCAGTAGTTGTATTGTCGACGATCCTCGGAAGAACTCCAACGATGGAAGAATATGAAGCTGCTGTTGATGGAATCGTATTAACGAAATTTAAACCTTCATCGAAGCAACTGGTGATGAGTTAATCGAACCAATAGATTTTTTAGAAGCCCGAGTTTTTTGAAGCTCGGGCTTTTCTTTTGTTAAGTAAGTGTGAAGAATCTTAAAATTGTTACTTGACTGTCTTCCTTTTTTGAGAAAAATAGGGCTTTATTCCGTATATTTTGAGAGGAAAAATAAAAGCTACAGAATGGTATTCGATTTAGACATGATCAAGGAAGTGTATGCAAAATATCCTCAGCGGATAGAAGCAGCACGAAAGGCAGTAGGTAAACCACTTACATTGTCAGAGAAAATTTTATACGCTCACTTATGGGGTGGTGCTGCTACAGCGGCTCATGAACGAGGGAACTCGTATGTAGATTTTTCTCCTGATCGCGTGGCTATGCAGGATGCCACTGCTCAAATGGCCTTGCTTCAGTTCATGCAAGCAGGTAAGACGAAGGTGGCTGTTCCATCAACGGTACACTGTGATCACTTGATTCAGGCGAAAATTGGAGCGAATGAAGATTTGCAAAGTGCTCTTAACAAAAGCTCTGAAGTATTCAACTTCTTAGACAGTGTTTCGAATAAATACGGAATTGGATTTTGGAAGCCGGGTGCAGGTATTATTCACCAAGTGGTGTTAGAGAACTATGCGTATCCCGGAGGAATGATGATTGGAACAGATTCACACACTGTGAATGCTGGTGGCCTCGGAATGGTGGCAATTGGTGTTGGTGGTGCTGATGCCGTTGATGTAATGGCAGGAATGCCCTGGGAGTTAAAAATGCCGAAGTTGATTGGTGTTAAGTTAACAGGAAAACTGAATGGTTGGACAGCACCAAAAGATGTGATCTTAAAAGTAGCTGGCATCCTCACTGTGAAAGGTGGAACTGGGGCTATCGTTGAGTATTTCGGAGACGGAGCGAAAAACATGTCCGCGACAGGAAAAGGAACAATTTGTAACATGGGAGCTGAAATCGGAGCAACTACTTCGACCTTTGGATATGATGATTCCATGAGAAGATATTTAGCAGCTACTGGACGTCAGGAAGTGGTGGATGCGGCAGATCAAATTGCTGATCATTTAACAGGAGATGACGAAGTATACGCGAATCCTGAACAATACTTCGATCAGGTAATTGAAATCAACCTGGATGAATTGACACCACACTTGAACGGACCATTTACGCCAGATTTGGCTACGCCAGTTTCTGAGATGAAAGAGAAGGCTCAGGCAAACGATTGGCCAACAGATATTGAATGGGCTTTGATTGGTTCATGTACCAATTCATCGTACGAAGACCTTACCCGTGCTGCTTCCATTGTGGATGATGCAGTGAGCAAAGGAGTAAAAGCAAAATCGAAATTGGGAATCAATCCTGGTTCAGAGCAGGTGCGCTTCACAGCCGAACGCGATGGTCTTTTCGACACCTTTGAAAAATTAGATTCAGTTCGAATTTTCACAAATGCTTGTGGTCCGTGTATCGGACAGTGGGATAGAGAAGGAGCAGAGAAGCAAGAGAAGAACTCAATTGTTCACTCATTCAACAGAAACTTTGCGAAGCGCGCAGACGGTAACCCGAATACGCATGCCTTTGTAACTTCCCCTGAGATGGTCGCAGCAATTGCCCTATCAGGAAGATTAGACTTTAACCCAGTTACAGATGCATTGACAAATGAAAATGGGGAAGAGGTAATGTTGAAAGAACCGACGGGAATTGAACTTCCGACGAGAGGTTTTGCCGTTGAAGATAATGGATATCAAGAGCCAGCAGAAGATGGTTCGGGTGTAAATGTGGTTGTTTCGCCAGAATCTCAACGTTTACAATTACTGACTCCGTTTGAACCATGGGATGGCAAGAACATCGGAGGAGCAAAGTTATTGATCAAGGCGTTCGGAAAATGTACAACAGATCACATTTCAATGGCTGGGCCTTGGCTACGTTACCGTGGACACTTGGATAATATTTCAAACAACTGTTTAATTGGTGCGATAAATGCCTTCGGAAAAGCAACGAATGAAGTGGTAAATCAATTAACTGGAGATAAAGGTGAAGTTCCTGCTACGGCAAGAGCCTACAAAGCCGCCGGAGTTCCTTCAATTGTAGTTGGAGATCATAACTACGGAGAGGGATCATCTCGCGAGCATGCAGCTATGGAGCCTCGTCACTTAGGAGTTGTTGCGGTTATCGTGAAATCATTCGCGCGTATCCACGAAACAAACTTGAAGAAACAAGGAATGCTAGGACTGACCTTCGATAATGAATCAGATTACGATAAGATCTTGGAAGATGACACATTCAATTTCACGGATTTGGAAGCATTCGCTCCAAAGAAGCAATTGACATTGGAAGTGGTTCATACGGATGGATCAACAGATACAATCATGCTGAATCACACCTACAATGATGCTCAAATTGAGTGGTTCAAAGAAGGATCAGCATTAAACTTGATTAAGAAAGAAAACGCCTAAGCAGAAAGTAATAATCAATATTGAAACGTCCAGCCATCTCGGCTGGACGTTTTTTGTATATATTCATACTACAAAGACAAGAAACAAATCAATTGTGCCGCGCAGCGGTCTGTGCCTTTGTGGTTCAAAAAACACATTCAACCCAACTTTGCGCCTCTGGGAACTTTGCGGTCAACAAAAAAAGGACAAGAAATAATTCAATTGTGCCGCGCAGCAGTTTGCGCCTTTGTGATTCAAAATCTATTTAACCCAACTTTGCGTCTTAGCGAACTTAGCGGTCAACAAAAAAAGACAAGAAACAAATCAATTGTGTCGCACAGCGGTTTGCGCCTTTGTGGTTCAAAATCTATTTAACCCAACTTTGCGCCTTTGCGAACTTAGCGGTCAACAAAAAAAAGACAAGAAATAATTCAATTGTGCCGCGCAGCGGTTTGTGACTCTGCGGTTCAAAAAATACATTTAACCCAACTTTGCAGTCAACAAAAAAATAATACAACCACAAAAAAAACGCCCGACCAAAGCCGAGCGTCTCCTATCAAAATGTGATTTATTTCTTAGTACGTAGGAAGCTTCACAGAAACTCCGAACTGCAATAATGCACCACCGAATGCTCCAAGCTCAACGTGCGCTCCAATGTTATCTGTGAAGTAAACACGAGCACCAACTGCTAATCTAAACGCAACTGGAACCAAAGCTCCTGTAGCTTCGCTGTCATCTGCATTTGGATCAGTTGAAGTAAATGTACGATTAACGTTTTTGTATCCTCCAGCGAATGCTGTATAAGCATCAACACGATCATTTTGTACGAAATGATAGTTCAAACGAAGCATTGCACGCAATTTTTTCGATTTGTAATCATAGTTGTACTTAACGTCTGAGAAAGTCATCGTCGCTTCATCGTATACTGAACGAAGATCGTTATAGTTGAATCCAGAAACTTCATAGTTTACATCAATTCCCATCCCGAAGTCGTCAGAAAGCATGTATTCCACACGACCTCCATAACTTAACATTCCGCCGTTAACTGCGTAGTCAGTTACGTTTGTTCCATCTCCATCAACTTGATTGTAGAGAATGCTGTTTGCCCAGTTAGGAACTCCAATATATGGATCGATAATAACATTACCTTGTGCAACTGGCGTTTGTGCAATGGATGTTGCGCTCAATGCTACTGCACCCATAAATAGTAAAACCTTTTTCATAATAATTTTCGTTAGTCAATAAAATTGTTTGGTTGAGCTTTTACAAAGCCTGTGCCAAAGATGTAAAAAATTGTTAATCTAGCGAAGAAATAATGCCACTCGTCGAAGAATTTAACAATCAAATAACGAGTTAAACAGCTACGTTATGCTCTCTCAATGCGTCGTTTAAGGACGTCTTTAAATCTGTTGATGCTTTTCTTTGCCCGATAATCAACGCGCAAGGAACCTGAAATTCACCTGCAGGAAATTGCTTTGTGTAGGAACCAGGAATCACAACGCTTCGTTCAGGAACATATCCACGTATTTCTTTCGGTTCAGATCCTGTAACATCAATGATTTTTGTAGACTTTGTCAAAACAACGTTCGCACCAAGTACCGCCTCTTTACCAACACGAACTCCTTCTACAACAATACAACGTGACCCGATAAAAGCTCCATCTTCAATAATGACTGGTGCGGCTTGAAGTGGTTCAAGAACCCCACCAATTCCAACTCCTCCGCTCAAGTGAACGTTTTTTCCAATTTGAGCGCATGATCCGACCGTTGCCCATGTATCGACCATTGTTCCAGAATCAACATAGGCACCAATATTCACATAGGACGGCATCATGATTACTCCAGGCGCAACGAATGCTCCGTAGCGTGCGACAGCATGAGGAACAACGCGAACTCCTAACTCCTTGTAGTTCGTCTTTAGCGCCATTTTATCGTGGAATTCGAATGGACCTACTTCAATTGTTTCCATCTTGCGAATTGGGAAATACATTACAACTGCTTTCTTTACCCACTCGTTTACTTGCCATTCGCCATTATCCAGCGGTTCTGCAACACGCAAAAGTCCTTTGTCAATGGACTCAATAACTTGCTCAATGGCTTCAACTGTTTCAGGTTTGCTGAGTAAATCTCTGTTTTCCCAGGCTGCTTCTATAATCGTTCTCATGCTTTTTCTTTTCTGATGCAAAAATAATCAACAAGTTCACTTTTTTCACCGATCTTTGCCTGAATGGGAAAAGTAGTTAGTATTGATTTTGGATTGAAGCGCACGGGGCTTGCTATTTCTGATGAAAGTAGAATTTTTGCCTTCGGTTTGGATACTGTAGATTCGAAGAACCTCATGAGTTTTCTTGTTGATCTTAAGCAGAAGGAACAATTTACTGCGATAGTTCTCGGTATGCCGAAGCGTTTAAATAATGAAGATAGTCATGTTTCGGAAAATGTACGCTTATTGAAAGAAGCACTCGGAAAACAGTTCCCGGGAGTAGAAGTTGTATTGCTGGATGAACGCTTTACTTCTAAAATGGCATCCGCTTCAATGCACACCGCTGGAGCATCAAAAAAACAGAAAAAACAAAAGGGCTTAGTAGATAAGGTCAGTGCAACAATAATTCTCCAATCCTATCTTGGACAATAAGAGTTGTATAAAACAGGTTTGAAATCAATCCAAGCGATAGGAATTTACTTGGAAAGCACTAATTTTGTGAAACAATAATTACGGAATGATATTACCAATTGTAGCATATGGAGATCCAATCCTCAAGCGCGAGGCTGAAGAGATTGAGAACGGTTATGAAGGACTTGATGAATTGATTAAGAACATGTTTGAAACCATGTATGAGGCTTCAGGTGTTGGATTGGCTGCACCTCAAATTGGAAAATCAATTCGTTTGTTTATTGTCGATGGTTCCCCTTTTGCGGAGGATGCAGAGGAAGAGCCAGATCCACGTGCAGATGGATTAGAGGGTTTCAAGAAGGTATTCATTAATCCTATTATTGAGGAAGAATCTGGCGAGGAGTGGTCCTTTAACGAAGGGTGCTTATCCATTCCAGATATTCGTGAAGAGGTCTATCGAAAGGAGAAAATCCTTATCACGTATTACGATGAAAATTGGGAGCTACAAGAGGAAACGTATGAAGGATATGCTGCTCGAATCATTCAGCACGAATACGATCATGTGGAAGGGGTACTGTTTACGGATCGAA
>JBGCDF010000261.1:0-9165 GCA_045105095.1 Crocinitomicaceae bacterium
GATGTTGTGATTAGCGAGACAGTTAATGGGGTTACGAAAGATGTTACATATAAAAATGTTCCAACGAAAGTAGATGTACAAGCATATAAAACAGGAAGTATACATAGACAATGATTGAAAGAATTTGTAAAATATTAGGGAAAAGTGAAACGGATCTGTTTTCGCAACAACTAGATGACCTTAACAGTGTTTCTCCTGAAATGTTATCCGATTTAAGGCAGTTGGAAATAACTGCCTTTCAATTAATGTATTTGCGACAGTTAACTTCGAAGGAAGACGCAAGGTACATCCCATTCTTTTTGGAAGAAGTGTTGAGAGATGAAATTCCCCCGAATGAGTGGCAGTCCGGTGCAATTTTGACACCAAATTTTTCATTTCAGCAGATGTTAGAACTATCAACTGAAGAATTACTAGCCGAAGTCGGAATGGATTTTACGCTTAGGACGAAACCGATAAGAGAATATTGGGAGCTTAACATAAGGGTAGGTGTCCCTGCTAAAAAGGACTTTACTACGACTTACAGAACAGTTTTCCCTTCCAATTTAACAACTTACGCATTGGATTATCAGCATGTCGAATCAGTTGAGCATATGGATAATTGTGTTGTCGTGCGTCGTTGGATAGCGCAATTAATTGCACGTATACAGAACCATTATGGATTGTTGAATGACCTTTCAAATTTATCACGACTTGAGGAAACACTTGAATATAGCGATTGGTCTGTAGATGCACAAAAAGCGCTTCAAGGCTTAATTTTAGAAGGGGGAAACAATTCCTGGTCGGAGAATGAAGTTCCGGGAATGACAGGAAATGATGATTGGTATTTATAGGGGACTCTAGATAGAATTTCACATTCGGGGAAGAGTTGAAAGTTAGATGTTATTAGGAGAAGTCGAGAGATTCTACATTAAGAATGAACTATTCCTGAATGAAACAGTAAAGGTATTTAAAACATTAAATGAAGTGTAAAGGCTTAAATTGAATCAGATAATATCTGATTCAAAATGCAAAAAAAAATTGAACTAGGGAAAAATGATTCAATAATAGAATTCCAATGAAAACCATTCGCCACAAATCACGCTCAAAAGACGTCCAAAAACTGGAAGAGATCTTGATTTCATTAGGCTACAATCTTCCCTACGACAACACCTACTTCGGTAAAGACACGGACAAAGCAGTTCGAGCTTTTCAAAAAAGTAAAGGATTAGTAGTTGATGGCATAGTCGGTCCAAACACGTGGAAAGCAATTCTCGCGGAGGAGAAGGCTTCTTTCAATAAAATGGATAAATCTTTAACCGAAGACGATTTCAAAGATTTCGCGAAGGAGTTCAACTTAGAGCTAGCAAGTGTCAAGGCGGTAACGGAGGTAGAGAGTAGAGGAAGCGGTTTTTTATCAGATTTTCGTCCAATCATTTTGTTCGAAGGACATATCTTCTGGAGTCAACTGGATCGAAGAGGTTTGAAACCTTCAAAATTGAAATCGGAGAGGGGCGAAAATGTACTGTATTCAAAATGGACCAAGAAGCACTATCAAGGCGGAAAAAAAGAGTACGATCGATTGGAGAAGGCAGCCGGATTGTCTGATGATCCACTTGTGCATGATGCGGCCTACGCTTCTGCATCTTGGGGACTTTTTCAAATCATGGGATTCCATTTCAAGAACCTAGGATTTGCATCAGTAGATCATTACGTCTCTACCATGTATGTTCATGAACGTGAACATTTGAAGGCTTTTGGCCAGTTCATCTCTATCACGAAAGTGTCTGGTAAGCCCCTTTTACATTGGCTACAGAAAAAGAATTGGGCGAAATTTGCCTACGGATATAACGGATCCGATTACGCCAAGAATAACTACGATACGAAACTGTTAAATGCTTACAATAAGCACAAATAGCTTCGAATTTCACTGATAAATATTACTATGAACGACCTTTTTACATACCTCGGAAATTACATTCGGTTTCGCATTGAAACGGAACTGGGTGCTGAAACAGTTACTACTCAACCTACGCTACCAAAACTGAGAAAGAGAGGAAAGAAATCGGATTCTCTGCAACAGTTCATACTAGAACACAAACTTACAGAGGAAGAAATTCTTATTACGACCTTGGCCATTGTCCCTCACATCAGCGCAGGCTTTTTGGATGGCGTTATTTCTAGCCTTTTTCCTTCGGGAGGAGAGTTCGCAGAATTCGGCGGAATCAAAGGGAAGAACCACAGAGGCATCGTTCCAACTGGTGAAACTGCCTTGTATATTTTAGCAGGTAACGATCCAGTTGAACGAATGGAAATCAAGAAATTAATCGATGGAAGTTCACGATTATCAGAACAGGCGATTGTTTATCTCGGACCTGTTCCAGATGGAGAACCGTTAGTTAGCGGGAGGTTGATAGTTGATCACGAAACCATGGAGTTGATGGTGACAGGTCGCCCCGTTAAGCCTTCATTAAATGCTGATTTCCCAGCTGCGCTAATTGAAACTGGAATGGCTTGGGATGATCTCATTTTGAATGATAAAACACTGGACGAAGTAAAGGAAATTGAAACATGGCTCCAGTACAATGAAACGATCATGAAGGATTGGGGAATGGAGGGGAAAATCAAACCTGGTTATCGAGTGATGTTCTGTGGTCCACCGGGAACAGGAAAAACCCTCACCGCGGCATTACTTGGGAAGTTTACCAATAGAGATGTTTATCGAATTGACCTCTCAATGGTGGTTTCCAAATACATCGGACAGACAGAGAAAAATCTGGGTCGACTATTTGACAAAGCGGAAAACAAAGATTGGATCCTCTTTTTTGATGAAGCTGATGCTATTTTTGGAAAGCGTACCAATGTGCGTGATGCACATGACAAGTATGCCAATCAGGAGGTTTCTTATCTTTTGCAGCGTATCGAAGCCCATCCGGGATTAGTCATTCTTGCTTCCAACTTCAAGAGTAATATCGATACTGCGTTCTCAAGAAGGTTCCAATCAATTATTGAGTACAAACTTCCCAATCAACACGAGCGGAAACAGTTATGGGAGAGTAGTTTACCGAAAGGAATTCCATTGGCAAATGATGTATCCTTGGACAAATTGGCGAGTATGTATGAAGTGACAGGAGCCAATATTATCAATGTGGTGCAATACGCGAGTCTTCAGAAACTGAAGAAAGATGTCGATTCAATTCAGCTAGCGGATCTTCTCGACGGTATCAAAAAGGAATACTCGAAGGAGGATAAAATGTTCGGATAACTGAATGAATAAGTGATGGAATCAACAAACACCGTGATGTTTGCATTTTACCAATTACTTGGTCGCGTGTTTTATGCAACGGCTCAGGCGGATAATGAAGTTCACGAGAAGAAACTGTTTTAAAGGAATTGGGAGATTTCAAATCAACTCATCCGAGTCTGTTCAAATCATAAGTTGTAAAATTGATCATGGACACCGCTTCCAAAATTGCGTCATCTTTTGCAAAACGGAACAAGTCGGAGTTGGTATTCCTGAGTAGACTTTGGTTAATTTTGAAAGACTAAAAAGCCCCATCATGCGATGAGGCCAATTCGTAAAGCGTTTTTAACTATTCTGTCTGTCTTCTCGCCTTTCCGCTCTTCTTTCCTCCCTGTCTTCGCGGCAAACAGTATTTCCTAATTTGATCATCTCGTCAATGACTTTGTCACCGCGTTCCTTTGTGAAGATTTTCGCAATCTGAAGAAGAATCTTGGCAATGGGCCACCAAGCGCACCATTTCGCCTTGAATTTTTCAATGTCAGGGTTCGTGAAATCCTCTGCCGTTTCACTATTGTTTGGGAATATTCCGTTTACAGACAAGTCTGAATCAATGAGTTCACTGATGTCGCGAGCATCGCGAATGCTAAGTGAGTTTGATTGGAGAGCGTCCAGTTCGTGCTTTTCTAATTGCATGTTAGTGGTTTTTGAGTTAGAATGCTAAGATAACGAATATTCAGGAAGAATAGTACATGTTATACGTGCTTTTGGGCGTATTAATTCAAATGAATTTAGCGCTCTCTTTCTTGAGGCAATATAAATGCTCGAGTTAAAATTTCAATCTGTTTAGTGTCAAAATGACACAAAGTTTTTATCTTCACTGCATTATGAAAACTATTCTTTTGCTGTGCCTTGCTCTGGCACCTTTTTCAATTCTTAGAGCGCAGGGCTTCCAACATGTTGAGCCAGCCTTTTGGTGGTCTGGAATGAAGAAGTCAACCGTGGAAGTGATGTTTCATGGTGAAGACATCGGTGATTACGTAGTCAAAAGTGAAAAATTGGGTGTGGAGCGAGTGGTTCGAACCGAAAACAATAACTTCGTTTTTGTATCACTAGACACAAAGTATCACCCTGCTGGGAATTACACCATTTCCTTTTTGAAGGGGAAGAAGGTGAAGAAACAGTATCAATTTGAATTAAAAGAAAGGCGACAGGAATCTGCTCGTCGTCAAGGATTTAACTCATCAGATGTCATTTACTTATTGATGCCAGATCGATTTGCCAATGGCGATGAGTCTAACGACAACGTGGATTCGATGATTGAAAAAGCGAACCGCGATTTTAAAGGTGGACGACACGGTGGCGATATCCGAGGAATCATCAATCATTTGGACTATTTAAATGATTTAGGAGTGACGTCCATTTGGTCAACACCAATGCTAGTAGATAACGACTCGATTTATTCCTACCATACCTACGGTCAAGGTGATGTTTACAAAATTGATCCGCGTTACGGAACAAACGAAGAATACAAAGAACTGTCCGAGGAAATGCATAAACGCGACATGAAGCTGATCATGGATTACGTAACCAATCACTGGGGAGCCAGCCACTGGATGATGCAAGATATGCCGACTTATGCATGGTTTCACCAGTTTCCAGGGTACGCCCAAACGAATTATCGAATGACAACTCAATACGATCCATACACCTCAGAAAGAGATGCAAGATACTGCGAAAAAGGCTGGTTCGTAAAGTCAATGCCAGACCTGAATCAGAGCAATCCTCAAGTATTGAATTATTTAATTCAAAATGCTATTTGGTGGATCGAATATGCCAACCTTGATGGTCTTCGCGTCGATACATATTCATACAATGAAAAGGAGGGAATTGCAGACTGGACAAAAGCAATTATGGATGAATATCCGAACTTCAACATCGTAGGAGAAGTATGGCTCCACGATCAGGCGCAAATATCCTACTGGCAGAAAGATAGTAAAATTGGTGCTTTGCAGAGCTACAACTCGAACTGCCCGTCAGTAATGGATTTCACCTTACACGACGCCGTTGGAACGGTTTTCAATGAAACAGAATCTAACTGGTCGAATGGAATGATCAAGTTTTACGAGAATTTTGTAAATGATTTTCTATATCCTGATCCAAACAATTTGTTGACGTTTCTGGAAAATCACGATACTCAGCGATTCAGTGAAATATATCCTGATTTGCAAGATTACAAACTTGGGATGACTCTGATCAACACGGCGCGGGGAATTCCTCAGCTGTATTACGGAAGTGAAGTCGGTATGAAGGGGAACAAAGGAAACGGAGACGGCGATATCAGAAGAGATTTTCCTGGAGGTTGGAAAGGTGACGATCAAAACGCATTTAACGAAAGTGGTCGAACAACGGAACAAGAAGCGTATCATTCCTTCACAAAAAAGCTCTTGAATTGGAGAAAGAATACAGAGGTAATTCATTCGGGAAATACAACGCACTTTCTGCCTGAAAACAACGTTTACGTGTACTTCAGACATAGTGAAAACGAAAAAGTGATGATCGTATTGAATAACTCAAGGGAAGATCAAGCCATTCAACTGGATCGATTTGCGGAAATGATTGAGGGATACAGCGGAAACAAAAAATGCGTCTTGACAGGTGAGCAAATTGACTTATCTTCACCAACATTCAACGTGAAAGGAAAAGAAGCGTACATTTTCGAATTAAAATAGTGAAGACGGATGAAGTTTGTATTGATAATAGTTCTTTTTTTAGCTGGATTTAGCTTTGGTCAGAATGAGGTACTAAAGAACTTTACCATCAATGATGGAACTGTATCCATTCAAACCAACAATGGAACGTATCTGATTCGATACTATGATGAGAACGTCATTGAGACTTCTTTCTTAGGTTCCAATGATGATGGAATTGGTGAGTCACATGCAATAATTGCTCAGCCTGAGAGGAAAGATATTTCTGTTAAACGCGACTCGGAAACAGGAATTCCATTGTTTTATTTAACTGGTGCAGCGTATACAAATGCAATCTCATTTTCACTGGATTCACTTCCTTTTAAGATTCGCTATTTCTGTAAGAATGTTCCAATCGTTCAGCAAGAATCTTTACTAACAAAAGATCAAGGATACGAACTTACTCTGGGTGTTTCTGAAGACGAAGCCTTATATGGTGGCGGAGCAAGAGCTTTGGGAATGAATCGCAGAGGGAACAAATTAGAGTTGTACAATCGCGCACACTATGGATATGAAACGAATGCTCCGCTCATGAATTATTGCATCCCCATGTATCTTTCATCGAAAGGGTATGCGGTGCATTTTGACGCTCCTGGAACAGGTTGGTTAGACCTCGATAGCGAAGGGGCAAATCAGGTTCAATTTGAGACGGTAAGCACGCGTAAAACGTATCAACTTGTAATTGGGGATGATTGGTCTGATGTCCTCGAAAACTGGACCCTAATTTCTGGTCGACAACCGAAGCTACCGATTTGGGCATTGGGGAATTTTGCGAGCCGCTTTGGCTATCATTCGCAAAGTGAAGTGGAGAATTTGGTGAATAAATTCAAGGAAGAAGAGATTCCATTGGACGCAGTTGTACTGGACCTGTATTGGTTCGGAAAGACGATCAAGGGAACCATGGGTAATCTGGACTTCTACCGAGATTCATTTCCCGACCCTGAAGGTATGATTGGCAATCTGCGCGATCAGAATATCAAAACGGTGCTCGTAACTGAACCCTTTGTACTTACGACTTCCAATCGTTGGCAGGAAGCCGTTGACAATAATGCCTTGGCGAAAGATGCGAGCGGAAAGCCTCTGACGTACAATTTCTACTTCGGAAACACAGGACTCATTGATGTCTTCGATGAAAACGCAGGGAATTGGTTCTGGAGTAAGTATTTTGAACTCAAGCAAATGGGAGTTGCTGGATTCTGGGGAGATTTAGGAGAGCCTGAAGTTCATCCAGATGAGATGCTACATGCTACTGGAACCGCTCGCGAAGTCCACAATATTTACGGTCATAAATGGGCACAATTGGTCTACGAAGGCCTGAAAGAAACGTATCCAGAGGAACGCCCATTTATCTTAATGCGATCAGGCTCTTCAGGTTCGCAGCGTTTTGGCATGATTCCGTGGTCGGGCGATGTGAATAGAACATGGGGAGGACTGCGTTCTCAACCAGAAATTGCGCTGCAAATGGGAATGCAAGGAATTCCATATATGCATTCAGACTTAGGTGGATTTGCAGGTGATAATGATGATCCTGAGCTCTATACACGATGGCTGCAGTACGGTGTATTTCAACCAATTTTCAGGCCACATGCTCAAGAGGAGGTGGCATCGGAGCCCGTTTTCAAAGATGATCAAACAAAGGCGTTGGCAAAACAATCCATTGAATTGCGCTATCGTTTGCTTCCTTACAACTACACACTCATGTGTGAAGCATCCACGAAGGGAACACCCTTGATGAGACCCGTATTCTTTGATCCAAATACCTCGAATGGAAAAAACTACAAGGAAGTAGATTCAGTATACTTATGGGGAGATGCGTTTTTGGTAGCGCCTGTTCTTGTGAAAGGTCAAAAAGATAAAAGGATCAACTTCCCACAAGGTTCCAACTGGTTCGATTTTTATTCGAAAGACTATATTAAAAGTGGAAGTTCTAGCCGATTTAAGTTGAGCATGGATCACATTCCAACCTTCATTCGTGGCGAGTCTTTTGTGCCGATGGTAGAGAACTTGCAAAGTACTTCGGATTACGACCCCAAAAACGTTGTCATACACTATTATTCTGATCCGAGTGCTCAATCAGGTGAAGGAAACTTCGAATATGACAGTGGAGGAGACCAATCAAAAACAAATATTCCAGAAGATCAAGTTCGGTTTGTGTCCGATTGGAATGGAAAGAAAGGAACGATTAAAGCGACTTCAGAATTTGGAAATACGAAAGAACTAGACTTCACACTTCACTTTTGGTCATCGGATATCATAAAGATAAAAGTCAACGGGAAGAAGGTGAAAATCGCAAAAGGCGCGAAGAGCGTTGAACTGTCAAACCTGAATGTAAACAAAGGTAAATTGACTATTTGGATGAAAGTGAAGTCCGTTCGATAAACAAACTCTGCAAAAGCGATTCTAAAATAATGACGAAGACTGGACCTACAATTTCAGTCAGCGCATATTTTTGAATGAAAAAAATCAGCGCAACGGCATTTTTGAACACTTTTTTTGCCGAATAAAAAAGTGTTAACTCAACAATTGTGATTCACGAAACAACCGAAATTCTTGATGATAACCGTTTCGGAGGAAGGAAAAAAGATGTCTTTGTGTCATATTGACATTTATTAAGATTTTGTTTACATTTGTTTAAACTACTTTAAAACTTATGAAATCAAATAATCTATTGAAACAGCTGTTGTTTCTTGCTTTGGTCTTGACTTCGTTTGCCTCATTCTCCCAAGAAACAGCTACGCTGACAGGGAAAGTAAGCGATGAAACAGGTGAGCCTATTTTTGATGCTACCATTCTCGTTGCGAATACGCAAATCGGAGCAAAATCAGATTTTGATGGTATTTTCGAGTTGACTGGAATTCCTGTTGAAGGAGACAAGCAATTGGTGACCATCATTCTAAGAGGAATCGGATTTGATGAAAAATCCTTTGAAATCGAATTCATGCCTGGACAAACGGTTTCACAAGACCTGAGCGCTGGTGAGTACGTCCTGAACATTGACGAAGTCGTGGTTGTTGGTTATGGTACAACCCGAACCAAAGACTTGACAGGTGCGGCCACAAAAATTTCGAGTGAAGATTTCAATCAAACTCCTGTTGCCAATCCTGAACAACTGATTCAAGGTAAAGTAGCAGGTGTAAAAATCAAGGATGGAATTTCAGGAGATGAGTTTGAAATAAAATCAAAATACGTAATAAGTGC
>JBGCDF010000262.1:0-4626 GCA_045105095.1 Crocinitomicaceae bacterium
CCATTTTGAGGGAGTACAATTCGCTTGTTCGAACTCCGTCTTTTCCTTTTAAGTTTTTCCTAGGCTTCGGTGTGGCAGCAGGAGTACTCTTAGGAATAATCGGAATAGTGGGACTATTTGCTCCTGAGAATGTGAACGTGGGGCGCGTATTTTACAGTGTCTTTCGCTTATCAGAAGTTGTGTTGTTCATTACCATTCTAATGTACACCGAACGTTTTTCAAAAGGCCGCGATTCTGTTTTCATAAAGATGGGACAGAATACGCTTGTAATTTATGTCTGGCATGTGATTATGCTCTACGGATCAATAATCGGGATTGGCTTAACCCGTTGGCTCAAACATGAACTACCTTTCGGAATATCCATTCTTGGGGCTGTTGTTTTTGTTCTAATTTTCGCGCTTCTCGTGAAATACTTAGACCCAATTAACGCATTTATCAATCGAATAAAGAGAGCAATTCTATCCCCATTTGTGCGCTCAAACTGAGTTTACTGAATTAATCGTAATTTTGGACTTCAAAAATTGACCCTTGACAGACGTTGTTGTAGAAAATAAAGCACCGAAGAAAAGATTAAAATTCATCGACATGGCGCGTACAATAGCCATTTTGTTGATGTTGGAAGGTCATCTCGTTCATGATCTACTTGATCCAGAATTACGTGATCCTTCGAATGGTGTCTATGCTACGTGGGCATTTATTCGTCAGTATACTGCTTCCATTTTCTTGACCTTAACGGGAGTAATTTTCGTGTTTTTGCTTCTCAAAAACGATGTGAAAGGATACTTCGAAAACATACGTGTAAAGAAAGGATTCAAGCGTGTGTTAGAATTGTTCTTTTGGGGATGGTTGTTGCAGTGGTACGCCTTTCATGTATTAGAGTGTATCGGAACAGGAATATTTGCCATTCTTGTCATTTACGGTTTATACAAGATCATCCGTTTCATTCCATTGTGGGTGTATTTCTTTGTTGCGTCGTTAGTTCTGTTCTCGGCCTACGTGTACATACGAGAGTTACCGAAAGACGTACCTTGGCCAAATGATGCCTGGTATTTCGTTCAGAACGCCTTCAGAGGGCCTGGGCATCGCGCAATTTTCCCGATTATACCATGGATGGGATATACCATGGTGGGGGCAATGATTGGAGCACTACTTCACAAGTATACTAAGCAAGTACAGAAGTTGACCTTCCCAATTATATTCATTGTTCTCGGTGCCATCGTATATTTTGGAGTAAATGAAATTCTTGGAGGAGTAGACTCACTGGTTCAGTACATCTCACCTGGCTTTAAATACCAATTCGTTTACATCAATTGGATCATTGAGAAGATGGGGATGGTATTCATGGTACTTGGAGTTCTGATGTTTGTCGATCGTTATTTTGGTGATCGTATCAGTTCGAATAGTTTGTTTATGAAAGTCGGACAGAATACGCTGACGATTTACATCATTCACATGATGATCCTGTATGGAAGCGTCATCGGAATTGGATTGAATGATTACTGGCACCATTCATTGAACGGCTGGGAAGCTGCATTAGCCGCCACCTTATTCGTTGCCTCTTTTGTGATTTTGATTAAATACTTAGATTGGATCAAAGCGAAATTAAGTTTCATCCTTGACCCTATTCGAAAGTTCTTCGAGAGAATCTTTTTTATTCGATAAAGTGAGATCATTCAAGCGTGAAGACGGCTGCTTTTTTTCGTAAGGTGCCATCAGGACATTTCACTGTACAAAGGAGGGAGAATTTATCATCAATAGATAGTTCTTTCAGTTGACCCATCATTATCTGGTTTCCCTCGCCGCCCAATTTCGTCTTTCCATGAATAAGCAATTCCCATTTGATTACCTCAAACTTCTCTTGGAGCGTTAAGCTAATATCATTTGAATAGCGAACATCCAAGGTTAAGGTTGAATTGATTGCTTCCCTTGGGACTAGATCATCACTACTTAGGTCGTTCAAAAACAAAATAGGGTCTGGAAGATTACGCACTTCAAAGGAGTTCGATAGAAGTAACTCTTTACTTGAGTAGATTTTCAGTAAAGCCTCTTTTTTGCTTCCTGAGGGTTGAACAAAAAACTCCCCGACAGGAAGAGAACCATCAGAGTTAGCCGTTCGAATTGTACAGTTGACGCATTCCATCAAAAATTCAGTTGAACGCGAATTCGAGAAATTGATTTCAAAGTGATTGAGAAAACCTCGGTACAGGATAGTATTCGATTCGTCCTGAAGATTGTTCATTTCAATCGGTGATAACTCTGTTTCTTTCAATCGAAGAATGGAAACCCATAATTGGTCGCAATCTGCATTGTTGACTACAGTTTCTAAAAGGTTCTCATTTTTCCGAATGATCGTATCAACTTTTTGTTGCCGTACCACGATTTGGCGCTGCCTAAAGCTTTCTGTTAATTCTCTGGAATATCGATCGTTCCAATCTTCTCCGTATGCCTTAACTAACCTCAAATGAGTTTGATCATTAAAAATGCGCACACTATCTACTAACTCGTCAGAAACAATACAACCCGCAACGGATTTATGAGAAATATTCCACTTTTTGTCAATGTTGGACCTGACCTCGTAGTACTCGTCTTCCTGAGGGAACCCATATTCGAGGAGTACAAATTTTTCAGAGGAATCAGCTTGCGCAAAAAGACCGCTCGAAGTCAGCGCAAGCAATACAACTACAAACGGTCTTATTAGATTCTCTAAAACGTATAACTTGGACAATGGTCTAGTGATGTTCCTTCATCTTTCCCATTACCGTCGATAGTGCTGCTTTCATTTTGCTAATTGCATCACTTACAGCTTTTTCTTTCGTACTGCCTTTTCCAGTTACCGTTATCGGTTGTAAGCCTTCCAAACGTGCTTCTAGTTTACAGTTGATGTCATCTTTACCTCCCTTTTGAGCATTTTCATCAGAAAGGTGTACCTCAATTCGGGTAATTTTTTCATCAAACTGCTTCAAACCATCGCTGA
The DNA here is from genome assembly GCA_045105095.1 of Crocinitomicaceae bacterium. Classification (GTDB taxonomy): domain Bacteria; phylum Bacteroidota; class Bacteroidia; order Flavobacteriales_D; family Crocinitomicaceae; genus UBA4466. Next base: position 2,975 of record JBGCDF010000262.1, read on the forward strand.
TTCTTCCAGCTACAAACGCTTCGAGCGACTCTTTTCCTGTAATGTTTTTGTCGGTGTTGAATTGTATTTTCATATCGTGATTTTTTGACTTAATTATCGGTTGTTGTTACTATAAAGATGCGCAAATACTTCCATTAATCGAGTCAAGATTTGTTAATAAATTCTATTCTTTTCCCGATTTTTCCTAATGCATTGAGATCAATAAAAAAGGAGCTAACTACCTACTTCAGAAACAGCCTTTTCCAATTCTTCTTTGAAATTAACTGCCTCGTCCACGTAAAGACCGAGCGTAGTATATTGCTTCTTACTTCCGTACAATATTCATCTTCCAATAGGTTTCATTAATCACTGAATAAATTCTCAGAATTAGAAGAAGTTAAGATACGCAATTATGAGGGTTAAAGAAAGACCTTTTCGAATTATCATTCAATTCAAATGCATTACAGAATTGAAAGCTTAGCGAACAACAGTACCAGAAATGTACAATCGCAATTCTTCGTCAGACCCTTCAACACCCAAATAAATCGACTTCACAAAAAAGTCCATCAAATAATTGGAGTCAATGTTCATTTCAACCTTCATGGATTCCCCTGGCCCTAGCGTCGACTTGGGAAGCTCACTAGCAATACACTCGCATGGAATCCGAGTGTCTTTAAATGTGATTTCATTCTCTGAATCATTCTTTACCTCAAACGTTCCAGTAATGATTTCTCCATATTTCACAGTGCCCGCATCAATTACAGGTTTACTGGAAACCAGTGCGAACTCAGAATCTTCTTCCAAATAACTGACACTTTGAATTTCAATTTTTCGCTCAATTGCCGCCGCTCTTGAGTAGACGGAGTTTTGAACGTCATTTGGGTTATCACTCGTCAATTGGTTGGCTGTGTATTCGCCAAAAGGCACTTGCGAAAAGACCACTTTTCCTCCATTTGAAGCAGTTCCTTTCAAGTAGGGGACAAAGATACCTCCATCATATTCAGACATGTAATTAACAAGTGAAGCAATTCTTCGTTTCGTCAGGTTGACGTTATAATCCGTTTTTGCCAGAGGACTTGCAAATCCTTTCACCGTAATGTTGATTTTTGCACCTTTTTCAAGCTCTTTCATCAACAAGTTTCGGAACAACTCTAAATCAGCCACTCCTTTGTCTACGTACTGAATGAAAAAGTCTTCGATATCTTCTTCCGCTGCATTCGATCGATCTCCCGTCAATCCTTTTGAATATTCCTTCTTGTAGGTGTCAAGCATGGCGGTATAGTCCGTATATGAATCCATGTAATTCACATTAGAAGTAGTATCCCAACTACGCGGATTTGGAACGTCATTGTGGAAGTACAGCGTAACAGGAAGTCGTTTATTCAGGTCGGCGAGTGTTTCTTCCGGAGTAGGAGGGACAATGATTTTCGGAGGTTTAAAGCTAAAAATATCGCTGCAACAGGTCGGATTCTTGCTGAACATAACTCCTAGGCGATTAGAAGTAATGTAGCTCGTATCTGCATCTTTGAAGAAATACAAATCGTTGGCCGGACTATTGAAAGGCTGACCGATATTCACAGGTTTCCCGAAACGATCAGTGTACGGTAAGTAGAAAATATCGTATCCGCCAAATCCATTGTGCCAGGAAGAAGAGAAGTACAAACGCTGGTTGG
>JBGCDF010000263.1:0-3073 GCA_045105095.1 Crocinitomicaceae bacterium
CTTTCCGGAAGAGGATTACGACATTACAGTAATCGATGCTATTGCCGAAAAGAAATCGCTGGAGACGATAGTTGCCGAACTTAATACCATTCAACCTGCATTGGTTATTGGTTTGTTAGGGTCTGTAAGCGTAAATGAAGATATCAAGGCCTACGAAAGAAATAAGAAAAACCTTCCGGAGGTAAAGATCATTTGTTCAGGAGATGCCCTGCTCGACAATTATCAAGAGAAGCTGGAAGGCTACACTTGGTTGGATGCTATTATCACTAATTTCTATGTGGATGGCGCGAAAAAGTGGTTTGAGATAAATCAGGAAAGGAAAGTAATTAAGGAGGATGCACTTCGGGGCATTGCTTACTTGATGGAGGAAAATGGTTCTCAACAACTCATTCTTGATACTGGAAAAATATCAGGAAGATTGGACCTTCCCATCCCGAAACAGAAATTATTTACGGGAAATTACCGCATGCCCTTTGCAGACGCAGAGCCCATTGCTACTGTCTTAACGAACTACGCTTGCCCGTATCCCTGCACGTTTTGCATCATGTCATCACTTCCGTTTTCGACGCGAACGGCTAGTTCAATTATTGAGGAGCTGAAGTACCTAAAAGAGAACGGATATCGTTTCATTTATTTTTCAGATCAAACCTTTTTTCAATCGAAAGTGGTAACGAGAGAGGTACTGAATTGGATGATCGAAGAGAAGTATGGAATCAATTGGATGTGCTTTTCGCGAGTAGATGTTGTTGATGAGGAAGATCTAAAACTGATGAAAGCTGCTGGTTGTAAACTGATCATGTTCGGCGTGGAATGGGCGGATAACGAAAAACTCGAAAAGTACAAGAAGCATTATACGATAGATCAAATCAAAGAGACATTTGCAAAAAGTAAAGCCATCGGGATTAAACGCTTGGGAACTTTTTTAATCGGAGTGCCAGGGCAAACAAAAGAGTCAATTTTGAGCACCGTTCAATTTGCAAAAGACATCAAGGCAGATTATGCATCGTTCAACGTGGCGGTTCCACGAAGTCAAACGGTTTTTCGTGAAGAAGCACTGGAACTCGGTTTAATTGATGATGATCAGGAAATGATGGATCAATCGGGAGATGTCGTGGTAATGGGGAATGGCGTGCTAACGAAAGACGAACTCCATCAAATCAAAGTGAAGGCCTACCGAAGCTTTTATTTCCGTCCCGGATATTTGTTGAAGCGCTTGTTTTCCATTCGATCTGGAACGGAGTTAAAATTCCACTTCATTGAAGGATATCACATTTTTAAGTCCACGTTGAAAAAGCAGTAAGCGTGACAGCTCGGTGGAAAATAGCGATTGGGTTGTGGGTGTTTTTTACTGCCGCATTCATCGTTTATCGCGGGGTAATTCCTGGTTGGAATGACACGAAAACCGACTTCAACAATTACTACGCCTCGGCTAAACTGTTTCAACAGGGGGAACCCATTCATGCATTTTACGCAAACGAAGAATTTCGAGAGTTAGCAATAGAAAATGGAGTAGAGAACGGAGCAAAGTTTTCTCCTTTCCCCCCACCAACGGCTGTGCTTTATTGGCCTTTGAGTTTCTTTGAATTGCTCACTGCAAAGCGAATCTGGTTAGTTGTCAACGTACTTTTATTGGTGTTCTTGCCCTTTCGAATTCGACATTATTTCAAGGAAACCAGCCTACTGGAAAACCTCTTTTTGATCAGTTTATTCTATGTCCCGTTGGCTTCGAATTTGCATTTTGGGCAGTTCTATTTTGTGGCGGCATTTCTTCTGTTTGAGGCAATTGGAGGATTTCTGTCTAGAAAGAAAAGGTATCTACCGAGCATATTGATCGGAGGACTTGCAGCCGTCAAATACCTTCCTATTCTTTTTCTGGGATACGCGTTGAATCGCTCCAGAGATGCTTTGAAGCCTATTTTGATCACGCTGTTGACAATTGTTGTCATTACTGGGATATTTCTGTTGATCGATGCGGAAGCATATACTGTTTACCTCCGAGACCTAGGCGGACACGTCAACGGAGATTTATCCGGTCAGGGGAAATATGCTATTGGTTTTCAGTCGATTGATGCTTTATTGAATAACCTATTCGTTTATGACTCCGTTGAAAATCAACGGCCATTTGTAAACTTAGCGATCCTCAAGCCCCTATTTAAATGGACATTCATCGGAGTAATTGGAGCGTTTTGCTGGAGAATGTTGCAAAGAGAAAATTATTCTTTTTCTCAAGTTACGGTGTCTATTTGCATACTAGGAGCTTTCACAATTGTCCCCGCCAGTGCGTCTTATCATTTTTTATTATTGATCGCACCAGTGTTCTTCATCGACCAGTGGCTAAGGGCTGAGGGGATGAAACGTGAACGATTGATCGTGTTGATTTTGATCGTTGGAACCTTCTTTATTCAAGTGCATCACGTTCCTCATATCTACCGATGGCCACTCATTGATCTACTCATTCACTTCCCTAGATTTTGGTTGCTACTGACATTATTCTCATATTTACTATATAAACGAATCACGCGAACTAATGGCTAAAATGCTGTTTATACAAAACATGGACTATGAATTCATGGGTCCGATGTACATCTCTTCGATGTTGAAGACACATGGACATGAGTGTGATTTAGCCATTGGACACAAGCTCGAGGATTTCGAAGAAGTGATCAAGTCTTTTGCCCCAGATATTATTGGTTTTTCCATCATGTCGGGAAGCCATAACTGGGCACGAACAATTGCAGGAGAAATCAGAAAGAAGTTCGATACCCCAACAATCTTCGGTGGTGCGCACCCGACCTTTTTCCCAGAATTCATCAAAGAAGAGGGTGTAGATTTCATGATTCGTGGAGAGGGCGAAGAATCTATGCTAGACATCATGGATGCACTTGAGAAAGGCGAGAGCTTTATGAATGTTCCGAACCTCTCGTATATCGATCCAGAAGGAACCTTGAAGCATAATCCGCTGCGCGAACTGAAGAAACCAAACGAAGAATATCCATTTCCTGATCGGGAATTGTATCATCGATTGGACAAGAAGATGAAGCGCGAAGTACGAAACATCATTACTTCTAGAGGC
>JBGCDF010000264.1:0-3297 GCA_045105095.1 Crocinitomicaceae bacterium
GTGGGGAGCGATTAGTCATTGCACCTTCTGCGGCCTTAATGGTGAGAGCATGAGTCATCGCTCCAAGGACCAGGAAAAATTCTTACAAGAACTAAACGAATTAACAAATAAATATGGTGTGTACTCTGTAGAGATCGTAGATAATATTCTCGATATGAGTTATTTCCAGAAAATGATTCCGCAGCTCGCACTTGAAGACAAAGGTTATGACATATTTTATGAAACTAAGTCGAACCTTAATAAACAAAAGCTTCAGCTCCTTTCCGATGCAGGAATACGATGGCTTCAACCTGGGATTGAAAGTCTAGACAACACTATTCTGAAGATGATTGGTAAAGGTACAAGCAGTCGAATCAACCTTCAATTGATGAAGTGGGCCCAAGAGAAAGGAATCTTTATTCTCTGGATCTTATTGTATGACCTGCCTGGAGAGGAAGATGAACCGTACATGGATATGGCGAAGATGTTTCCATCCATTTCACATTTTCAACCCCCAAGTGGCTTATCATTTATACAGATTAATCGCTTTAGTCCATATCAAATGAGACCTAAGGATTACGGAATCAATCTCTCCCCAGATCGGGCGTACTCGTACGTTTATCCATGGTCAGAACAGAGTATTAATGATTTCGCCTACTTCTTTGACGACTATACTGTTCATAGACCAGTTGTGGATTACACCGAGAACAATAAACCGAATATTCGTCCAGGAATCGATGCGGTTAAGGATTCGATAGGTTATTGGCAAGACGAGTGGAACATGCGACGAGGTAATAATACCGATCCTGAATCTCAAGATCGAACACTTATCTATGTGGATAAGTCAGATACCTTGACTATTTACGATAGTCGCACGCGCGCTGTAAAAAACAAGTATGAGTTGACGGGGCTTTCGCGACTTATCTATATCATTTGTGATCAGTTCAGATCAGTTAATGCAATTCAGAGACAGTTAATGGATGACTTCAACAAAGAGGCTACAATTGATGAGATTAAAGCCATACTTACTGATTTTCATTCTTCGGATATCGTGCTTTATATTGACGATCAATATTTCAGCACAGCATTTGAATTTCCTTTCTATCGCCCGCTACCGAACAGGCATAATTATCCCGGTGGCAGGTTATACAGTAAACTAGAAGCAAAGAATCTACAAATATTAAAATTAGCAGACCAAGCACTACTTTAATAGACTTAATAAGATATGAATCAAATAAACAAGTTAAGACAAATCCTTTCCGAAAACGGATACTTACATTTTTACCTAGCATTTGGTGATGGAAATAAAAATGTCTTTCAATGGCAAGCACGTTATGAAAAACTCGAAAATCCACTCAAGGATTTGGTGGGACTCTTTTTAATGAAGCTAATAGTTAAATCGGAAACCACACGAGAACTACTCGGTGATGATGTTGTGGATGAGTTAATTGATTCAGGCATTCTCATTGAAGGCAACGAAGGCATTCATACGGACAACCTCGTGCTGATAAGTTTCAATTCGATACTGTTCTTTTGCGAAGAATCAAGAGATCCTCAAGTCTATTTTGGGAATGATAGTATAGCACTCGGTGTCTATCAAACACCATTAATTAAAGGAAAGAGTCTCGATCTTTGTGCGGGGAGCGCTATTCAATCTATGATTGCGGCCCAAACATGTGATATTGCCAAGGCAGTGGAGATAAATCCAAAGGCTGCAAAAGTTGCGCAATTCAACATAAGGTTCAATAACATGGTCGATCGCGTTTCAGTTGAAAATATTCCATTGGAAGAATTCGCGGAAAAGGATAATGATTTCTACGATCTGATCACCTTCAATCCACCACTACTTCCTGTTCCTGAACCACTTTTTTACCCTTTCGTTGGAGATGGTGGTGAAGATGGGCTAGATGTTACCCGCAGAATTCTTAGAGCATACATACCAAAATTGACTGAAACTGGGTCAATTGAATTTATCGGATGTGGATTAGGGAAGGATGATCACTTGGCGTTTGCAGAGAGTCTCCGTCCAATTTTCGAGGAATTCCACATGGATTACAACGTACATGTTCTTGGAGCTGGAGAGCTAAAACGCGGAGATGGCGCTTTTGACAGTTCAGTTTATACAACTGCAATGGCCAACGGAATTGATATGGAAATGTGCAACCAGATCTATGAGCTGCACTATGAAAAGCTCGATGTGAACAAGATGTATTGCTTCTTCATAAAAGTCTTTAAATCTCAAGGAGATAAAGTACAAAGTAAGGTTGTACGAACAACGGACAAGTATCTAAACTGGTTCGTGTACTCCTGATCGTATTATGTTCTTTTAAAAAAACGAAGAACTAGAGGTTATAATTTAACTTCTAGTTCTCTTTTTATCTACAAATTAGTTAGACAGTTCGAAAGAACTGCTTAAGTGGCGCATTGAATAATCTTTCTCTTATTATCATTTGGCAATCGGAGCAAATTGCAATAAGCCTTGCCCTTCGCTTGCTGAGCGATCAAAAATGGTGAAATAGTTGTTCAAAAGAGGAAGGCCGAGAATTGAATTACCTTGACGCCTCCCAATGTTGAAGAAGCCAATGCCTGGTTTAAATGCATTAAACTGCCAATATGTATCTGGAGTCATGACTAGCGTAGCAGGGCCATTGGGGCCTTCTAAACTCAAAGTCAAATCTGGCCATTCTTCAAGTTTTATTAAACTCTGATCAATTCCGTTCCTTCCTCCGTTGATGAGGTTAACAAATTGAGAGCCTTCGCTGCGAAATGTGGAAATAATAGCGTTGTGTAGTTCTGTTTCGAAAACGAGCGAATTAGTTCCACTATCTATGATCGAATTCGACGGAACAAAATCAGTTGGTTCCCCCGGATCAACTTCAATAGCTGGTTGGTTCCCTACTTGAACGCTTAGGAGGTTTGTATTGTAAAACTTATCATGCACAATGCTCGCTGTTTCAAAACTACCTGTATAAAGATCAGTGCATTCTTCACCACCTCCAAGAATGAGTAGACCATTATTCAAATCATGGTCCAAAGCTCCGTCTTTACTAGCGTAAGGGACAGATCGAAGTGTATATAGAGAGAAAATATTTTCTGTAAGGCCCGCGTCAACAAGCTGAGTGAACCATGGTTGAATTTCTTGCTGAGTATTGAGTTTGACATTTTTTGCGATATCAAGTGGGGCATATGCCAATCCAACAATTCCGTCTGCGTCTCTAAATGGATTTGGACCGACAATTTTGGCAATATTTCCTTTTGGAAGATTCAATTCTGGTCCTTTTTCACCAATTGCAATATCACTTTGAACCAGTGGTGCAT
>JBGCDF010000265.1:0-4383 GCA_045105095.1 Crocinitomicaceae bacterium
ATCCATAGCTCTGTTTGACAAAGCAATAAAAGAGTTTCCATTAAACAATGAATACAAAGTTTTTAAAGCTATGACGCTGTATAATTTGGAGAATCACCAAGAAGCAATGTATTTGTTATTGAATGTTGTTGCAAAGACAAGCACTGATAGAGGTATCCAAGAATATCAAAAAGCAATTCAATACTATTCGGATAAATTAGAAAAAATTATTTGATGATCTAAGTGCTTCAGATACTTAGTACAATTGGCTAGTCATGATTTTCGAGAAGATAAAGCGACGAGTCGGAGAAGGTTTGAAATAATACGTCCGTAGCGATATCTCAAACTAAAAACCCCAGAAGGTGATTCTACTGTTCCAGATAACATCTGCTCATTCCTTGGAAGCAGCGATCAAAAAGTAAGGTAGAACGATTACTATTCTCATAATCACATAAGGTAGTGTTGATACACATGTCAAGTTTATCGCTACAATCTGTAAAAAGATTAATCCCTCTTTCGAAACAAACAATTACCCGCTCGTCCTACCAGAAATCGTAAAATCAATTCCCTTCAAGGATTCTGCAATTCCCTGCATTTCCTCAATGATCGACTGAACGCCGCTCGAACTTCCTTTCGCCTTGTTGTTCTTCACAAAAGTCTTTTTGATAGTCTCCCAACGCTGCTTCTCCTCTTCCGTAATGGACCCAAAGATCTCCTTGAATCGCAATAAACTTGCCTCTGCCCCTGTTGTTAAGGTTTGAGACTCATTTTCGTAATGCGAAATAATCAAGGTTTCCAATTCCTCATCATTCATCACAGGCACCAATTTCTCGACGATCTTATTCATATCGCGATACGATCCTTGTAATTTAAACGGTGGAGCTGTTCGATACGCGTCCTCCATCGAGGCAGAATGAATATACTCCATGTTCACTTTGAATACAATATCTCGAATGGTCAAGACGCGCTTCAATAAGTTCACGTAATCCTCAATTTCTTCCGAACTGTGATTCGCTTCTAAATCCAAGCTTTCCTGCTGACCATCCATTGCCACTTTGATCAAGGTTCGAACATCTTTGAATGATTTATTGTTGAGTTGTGACAAGATTGAATTTGAAGTCAAGCAGTTTTCGATGTAACTCAATTCGAACACGTCCTTCTTCCCTCCGATCACATCTCCGAGGTTGTAAATATCCGAACGGTTCGCTAGCATGTCTGGAATTTGGAAACGCTCTCCGCTTTCCGTGTAAGGGTTTCCTGCCATCACTACCATCACTTTTCGCCCTCTGAAGTCATAGGTTTTGTTCTTTCCTTTGTAGACGCCTTCTATCTTTCGTTGACCGTCACAGAGCGAAATGAATTTCTGCAAGAATTCCGGATGACAGTGTTGAATATCATCCAAATAAATCATGATGTTGTCCCCCATTTCGAAGGCCAAATTCAAACGATTCAATTCTTCTCGCGCCGCTGAGTTTGGCGCTGCTACTGGATCGACAGACGTCACTTCGTGTCCGAGTGCGGGTCCGTTAATTTTGACAAAGATCAGCCCAATTCGTTGAGAGATGTACTCCATCAAGGTCGTTTTACCGTATCCTGGAGGGGAAATCAGCAAAAGCATTCCCATTAAATCCGTTCGTTTATCCGCTCCAACGACTCCAATTTGCTTCGCCATGTTATTACCAATCAGGGGTAAATACACTTTGTCGATTAATTGATTTCGAACGAAAGAAGTCATCACTTTCGGGTTGAAGGACTCCAACTTCATCTCTTCCTTGAAGGACACAACTTGCTGATGCTTCAATTCCACATATTTGCGGTATGCTGGAACCACGCTTGAGCAATAATTCTCCAATTCTCCTTTCCACTGATGATAATCAATGTTCAATATTCCATTTTCCAAACGAGCATGCTCGCCGGCCATTTCATCCAATTGAATATTTACCCGAACATCAACCAGTTTTTCTTTTTTCGGATTGCTCACCAACAAAGACACCGCGCTTTCGCGTAATGAGACCGTCAAATCATTTGCATCTTCCAATGCGATGAAGCGACGCAACCACTCTTGCAACAATTCAACTTGATAGCTATACGAATCCGACAATTCTTTCATGGAATCGTTCAGGCGTTTTTCGAATTTCGCTGATTTCAACCACTTCTTAAATCGCTCGCTGAGTTCCTTTGCTTCAGGGCTAATTACGAAGTAATCGTTATCTCCCAATTCCAAATACAGGTATTCCGCTACCCTAGCCGCATTCTCACTCCCTGTTCGTACGAAAATCAGCTCTTTTAATTCATGACGAATGTCATCAGGAACGTCTGAACTATTAAATGCCGCGCGCATCAATCCATACGCTTTCAGTCGCTTTTTCCAATTATCTTGTTCCTCAGCGTTCAACTCAAAGTTCCAGAAGAAACGACCTTCGGCTCTCAATTCTGGAGAGAACACCAATAAGTCCACTTCTTGCTGCATTTTTACGAGTGCCTCAAGAATTTTCGCGGCATCGACATCGTGAATTCCTTTGATATACCGTTCATCGTAGCGATCATTCATGAACTGTTGAATGAGTTTCGATAATTCCTTTGGTGTTTTGGTCAACACCTCATCCAAGGACACCACTTCCTCTCCAAACGTGCATGACTTCTGATCAGTCAACGCAACAAAAATGATGTAGGCTAGGTATTCTGCTCTATAAATCTGTTGATTTTCAGATACGACTTGCTGATCCCAAAACGGTTGTGTTTCGAGGAATTCAGCATCCTCAATCGGTTCGAAGAAATTTGTTCCTGTGAGGTGGTAGTTCATTTCAGCTCCGCGTTGAACCAAAGTAACGTCCAGTTTTTTCGTATTTACTGAGAAATGATGCGTTCCCAATTTGATCACATCTTCGCCCTCGGCAAATAACTCCTCCTTATCCCGAAGTTGTCGCAATGCATTTTCCCGAGCAGATTTCAGTTGACTTTTCAATTCATCTGCCTTCACAGAATCATCAATTGCCACCAACTTCTCGATGTTATCTCTTACCTTCTGCACCAGGGCGTCGGAAGCGATATACGCATTGATTTCATCAACGGTTTTGTATTGCTTTAATCGGTTCGTAATTCCCTGAATGATTCGCTCAGCCGAACGTTGAATGGCCACCGCTCGATTATTTCGTTCTTCAACTAACGCGAGTTTGTGCGACTCAAACGCATTGGAAATTTCCTCTCGTACGTCCGTAATTTGCACACCGAATTCTGGGAAATCAGAGAATTTTCCTTCTAAATCTTCCAATTGGATGATCATCCTGTTCAGGTAATCCTCACTTTTCGTAGGCGTGTCGCTAAGATTGATATAGTTTGACGCTCCTTGCTGAATCAGCTTCAGTTGACTATTAAATTCGCTTTCTGCCTCAGCACCAAAAATGGTTTTTCGTTTCTTCTTTAAATCAGCAATGATGCGGTTAAAACGGTAGAAAATATCGGTGATGTTATCAATGATCTTCGTCGTTACTGTGCTGTCTTTGATATCCAGCGAATTCACAATCTCAATCATCAACTCCAGTTCGCCTGAAACCTTGGCAATTTCTACATCAAGATCGTCCGCCTCGATTACTTTGGTGATTTCCTTTAACTTGATTTCAATCTGATCTACTTTCTCCTCGTAAGGCTTTAAGGCATCATCCGTTAACAAGAAATCGACGCATGCTCGTGAATACTCACCTTGTAAATCCAACACCACTTCTTCCATCGCATCAATTCGCGCAGTATCGATATAGCGTGTTTCTTTTGAAGTAATCAATTCTCCACGTAGACTCCGCAAACTTGTGAGCGTATCGACAAAGTGTTGAACATCCGTATACGTCGCAGATTTAGCTGCTTGTCTGACCGAATCCAGTTTTTTATCTAACGCATCGATATCCGCTTGCGCCGTTTTCTTCAGGCTCAGTACCTTATCGAATTCAGCAATGGCCGACTTGGCCGTCGTTTCAATTTGTTCCAAGGGAATGGATAATTCACTTCCCTCAGGATGAGAAATCCAATGGTAGGCATCTAAGGTGACGCGTGCCATTTTAGACAGATCGACATACAGTGTTCCATATGCTTCTTCCCGTTGAATCAATTTCAGAATGGATCTACATTCTGCCATAGCAGTCACCACTTCCTTATTCCCTACTTTGAATAAATAGGCATCTTGATTGGTATTTTGAATGTTATCTGCATGACTAAAAGGCGTTTCCCAGACCTGAATGCTGTGATGCTTCTTTGCCGTTGCTTCAGAACGGAAGAGACACATTTCACCATTGTCAAAAAGCGAATAGCCCGAACAATGAATAGGAGATCCTAACAACTCTACAATGATATTGTCAATCCCCAAAGTGTCTTGCCCTATCTCAACATTACAAAAAACATACAGGAAATCCTCCC
>JBGCDF010000266.1:0-6944 GCA_045105095.1 Crocinitomicaceae bacterium
ATCTTTAATGGACTGGATGACGTCGATACACTCGTAAACAAACTTTGGTAGTCAGCTATGAGTTTGATACAACTACTCCCCGATCACATTGCGAATCAAATTGCTGCTGGTGAGGTAATCCAGCGACCAGCTTCTGTTGTAAAAGAATTAATGGAAAACGCCATTGATGCTGGAGCCACGAAGATTGACGTGAACATTAAAGATTCAGGCAAGACCTTGATTCAGATTGTTGACAATGGATCAGGGATGAATGCCGAAGATGCTCTTTTGTGCTTTGAGCGTCATGCTACGAGTAAGGTACGCAAAGTGGATGATCTTTTTTCATTGGTGACAAAAGGGTTTCGTGGTGAAGCTCTTGCGTCTATCGCAGCGATTGCGCATGTAGAAATGCGTACGCGCATGGAATCAGAGGCTACAGGGAATCAGATAAACATAGAAGGAAGTAAAGTGGTGAGCAACACTGAAACGGTTTGTTCTCATGGTACTTCATTTGAAATAAAGAACTTATTCTATAATGTTCCAGCACGCAGGAACTTTCTGAAATCAAACCAAGTAGAATTCAGACATATTCAAGATGAATTTGAGCGAGTGGCGCTGGCCCATGCGGATGTTCATTTCTCTCTCCAACACAACGATTCGGAAATTCACAACCTAGCTCCCGGTGTGCTGCGTAAGCGCGTTGTGGATGTATTAGGGAGAAAGACCAATGATCGTTTAGTGCCGATTGATGAATCAACGGACATTGTAGAATTAAAAGGATTCGTATTGAAACCTGAGTTTGCGCGTAAAACACGTGGAGAGCAGTACTTGTTTGTAAATGATCGCTTTTTTAAGAGTAGTTATTTCAACCACGCAATCAATAAATCATTTGAAGGCTTACTGAAAGAAAGGACATTTGCCAGTTATTTCTTGTTTTTGACAGTTGACCCGCAAAAAATAGATGTCAATGTCCATCCAACGAAAACTGAGATTAAGTTTGAAGAGGAAAAACACATCTACTCTATTCTTCTGAGCAGCATTCGACTGGCACTTGGGAAGTATAATATCGCGCCCACGTTAGATTTTGAAAGGGAAACTAGCTTTGATCTGCCTTCAGAAATGAAGACAAAACCAATTAATGAGCCCGTAATTCGGGTAAATCCCGATTACAATCCATTCCGTGCTACAACGAGCAATGCTTCTTCTGGTGGTTCGACTGGAAAAAAGACAGATAACTTCACTACCGCAATCAACAAACAAGGATTTGGCACGAAAGAAGCTAAAACTGCTGATTGGGAAAGTTTTTATGCTATCGAAGATGCTTCGAAAGAGGAAGAATCGGCACCATTAATTGAAGAGGAGACAACTCCGGGAATTTCGCAATTCTTAATCAAAGGGAATTATATTTTCACCCCGAGTAAATCAGGATTCATGGTGATTCATGCTCGTCGTGCATATGAACAAATACTTTATACAGACCTAATTAATTCTTTCATTATTAACCCAGTAGAATCTCAAGCTTTATTATTTCCCATTGAAAAGGAATTATCTAAAAATGAGATTGCTGCTTGGCAGAGTAATGGCACTATGTTGAAACAATTAGGGTTTCTTGGCGAAATCAAAGAAGGCGAATTACACTTAAGCGCTGTCCCAAGCGTTCTACAAGATGAAACGATCCAAAAAGCACTGGATAGAATTGTAGAAACAATCGCTCATAGAGACATTGACAAAGGTGAGATTGCACACGAACTGGTTCATTCAATTGCTAAATCAGCAGCGATGAAAAAGATGAATTTGAACTCGAAAGAAGCGGTAAACGATATTATTGAACGCTTATTTCAATGTGAGAATCATTCATATACACCAGGGAATAAACAAATTATTGACACGCTTTCACTGGAAAGCATTGATGAAAAATTTAGATAGATGTTAACTCAAATGTTTAGAAATATTCCAGACGTTACCAAAAACCTGGTGATCCTGAATGTAATCTTCTTTCTGGCCAAGCTCGTACTGGAATCACAGGGAATTCCCCTTGGCGCATATCTTGGAATCTATTACCCCGGATCGGATTTATTCGAGCCTTACCAGATCATTACAAGCATGTTTATGCATGGTGATTTCTTTCACCTTCTTTTCAATATGTTTGCCCTGGTCGTTTTTGGTTCAAGATTGGAACAGGTTTGGGGCAAGAAACGATTTTTCATTTTCTACTTCGCAACAGGAATTGGCGCGGCCCTTTTCAACTGGGTGGCACAAGGAGTGGAGATATATCAGCTAACAGGAGAACTATTCCCAGCAGCTTCATATTCTGATCTGCAATTGTATGGCGGAGGAGTTTCATGGAAAGGCACTGAGAGTGCAAATGAAATCTTACGAATCTACTTTAACGGTGGTGTTGGTGCATCTGGAGCGGTCTATGGTGTATTGGCCGGTTTTGCGCTGCTATTCCCAAACACGGAACTTCAATTACTCTTTCCTCCCATTCCGATTAAAGCAAAATGGTTAATGCTATTCCTGATTGGTGGAGCTTTACTCATGGCTTACCAGAGAAACCCATACGACAACGTTGGGCACTTCGTTCACCTCGGAGGTGCACTGGTTGGCTTTATTATGATTCAAATTTGGAAACGAGGTAGAAACAATTTTTATTAATTATGGAACAACAAAGATCCATACTAGACGAATTAAAACATCAATACAATAATGGTGGAACTCTGATAAAACTCATTTTTGTCAACGCCATTGTATTTTTGCTGATTAACTTGATTGGCGTTGTTGCTAGACTTTCTGGTGGAGATACCATGCTCCTCCTGAATAATTTAGTCGTTGATATTTTCACCCTTCAGACGAAAGGAGGTGAATTCATCACTCATCCATGGGGACTTTTTACACACTTTTTCTCCCATCAAGGTTTCTTGCATCTACTTTCGAATATGTTGATGTTTTACATTTTCGGTCGTCTTTTCATTCAGTACTTCTCGCAGAAGAGATTACTGTACACATACATTCTCGGAGGTATTGCAGGCGGACTGCTGGAAATGGCAAGTCAGATCTTCCCTACGATGTTTCCTGTACCGTTAATTGGAGCTTCTGGAGCAGTGATGGCTGTAATGGTGGCAATTGCAGCACACAAGCCCTTTCTGGAGTTGAATTTTTTCAACGTCCTAAAGTTGAAGCTCTACGCCGTAGCAGGAATCTTTTTTATCATTAATTTCATTAGTCTTGGATTACAGAATGGAACCGGATATTTTGCTCATATCGGTGGAGCAATAATTGGTTATATTTCTGTTCAACAACTAAAAAGTTCAACAAACATAGTTAGCATGGCATCACGATTTGGAGATTGGTTCCGCAGTTTGTTTCGAAAGAAACCTAAGTTGTCCGTTGAAAGAGGTGATACACGGCGTATGACCGACGAGGAATACAACATGAGTAAAAAGGAACAACAAGAACAAGTTGATCGGATTTTGGATAAGATTTCGAAATCTGGTTATGAATCTCTTTCTAAGAAGGAAAAAGACTTCTTGTTCAAGCAGAGCAAGTAACACGATGAAACAGTTGAAGCGCATTTTTCGACTAAAAAACTTCCTGATCCTTGGTTCAGTTTTGTCAATTATTGCGCTTCTACTCTCCTATTTGAGCGTTTTCGTTCACCCCGAAACTATTCGTTTCCTTCCTGTTTTTGGTCTGGGATATTTGATTATTGTTGGCATTCACATTCTCTTATTGTTGACTTGGATCTTTGTAAAATCAAGGCTCTGGTTATTGATCATGTTTGTCGCACTTCTCGTGGGTGGAAATCTTCATTTCCGTTCGATTTCCATTGGTTGGGATGACGAAAACGCGCAACACTCGCAAGAATACAAAGTGCTCAGCTACAACGTTCGTTTGTTCGACGTGTATAATCAAAGCCCGCAAAAAGCGAGAGAGAACAAAGAGGCAATCTTCAACTTCCTAGAGTCCAGTAAGGCTGATGTCTACTGCTTTCAGGAGTTCTATCATCAAGATGGATCCGAAGAGTACAACACAAAAGATATTCTCGGAAAAAGACTGAAAACTCCCTATCACCACGCAAGACTGTCCGTAAGTGACTATAAAAAACAATCATTTGGCGTAGCCATATTCTCGAAACACAAGATTGTCAGTCAGGGAGAAGTCAGTTTCGATGAAGTGGAAAAAACATTCAATTATTGTATCTACGTCGATCTCGTTCGAAAAAAGGATACGGTACGTGTGTATAATGTTCACCTGCAATCCATCCATTTTCAAAAGGATGATTATGCCTTATTCAATGAGGATAATCCGCAGGCTTCCAATGAAAATTCACAAGCCGTCAAATTGTTGAATAAAGTGTTGGATGCTTATCCAATTCGAGCACAACAAGCCGTTAAGCTGACCGAGCACATGAAGCACTCACCATACCCGATTATTGTCTGTGGAGATTTCAATGATGCACCAATGTCATACACCTACAATCAGTTTCATAGTTTCCTGAATGATGCATTCCTCAATACTTCGTTTGGAATTGGTCGTACATACGCTGGAAAAGTGCCTGCAGGAAGAATTGATTACATTTTTTATGATGAATCCATGTGTTCTCGTAATTTTGTCATTCAAAATGAAAAATTGAGTGATCACTATGCAATCAGTTGCTCTATTTTCAAAAAGCAATAATGCCAAATGTTACTAGAGATAAACGAACATAATATAGATCAACGATCCATTGATACCGTCGTGAAAGCACTTCAAAAGGGAGCGATCATCATTTTCCCAACTGATACTGTTTACGCAATGGGGTGTGATCTTCGCAACAAGAAAGCATTAAAACAATTGGCAGCTTTGAAGGGGGTTAAACTGAGTAAGTCTCGTTTTTCCATCATCTGCTCAGATTTAAGTAACCTCTCAGATTATGTCAAACACTTAAGTCGACCAATCTACAAGTTGCTCAACAGATCCCTTCCTGGACCATTTACGTTTGTGTTGAACGCTAATAATGAAGTCCCGAAAATGTTCGATACTAGACGAAAGGAAATCGGTATCCGAATTCCAGACAATAATATTGCTATAAGCATTGTAGAAAGTCTTGGAAACCCTCTTGCAACTACTTCTCTGCATGATGATGAAGATGAAATAATGGATTATTTCGTCGATCCTTACGAGATATACGAGCGCTACGATTCGAAAGTGGAACTGATCATTGATGGAGGGTATGGAAACCTTGAAGCTTCTACGGTGGTAGATTGCACAGGAACTGATCCAGAGATTATTCGTCAAGGTATTGCTGAAATCGACGTGTGATCATTAAAATGTGATATATCGATATATGTCGATATATCAATATGTATTTATGTCAATATTTAGTAAACCCAATTTTGCCATATCCAAATCTCCTGATATAGCTTTAGTTAGAAATTGGTATTTTCGATAAGTTCATCGTTAGTAATTTGACTAAATAGCACAACAACTTAATACATATCCGACCATGATTCTAATCATCGACTGTGGAAGCAACAAAACAAAGTATATCGAACAAATCGTTTACGAATTCATCGATACACGAGTAGTTTCCCTCATGGACTTCCAGAAAGATGATTTGAATGAAATACAGGGAGTCATACTATCCGGAGCTCCTATTCTCGTAACGGAAGTTGATACTACTCCTTATCTAGAAAAAATGAAATGGATACTAACCACAAAGCTTCCAGTGTTTGGAATCTGCTTTGGACACCAGTTGATTGGTCTATTGCATGGCGCGTTTGCAAATCGAATGCGAGAAGATAGAGATTGGCAAGTAATCGAATCATTCGTTGATAGTCCACTATTTAAAAGACTTCCGAATGAATTTAGGATGATGGAGGATCACTGTGAAGCAATTTCTATCCCTCCCGGATTTGAATTAGTTGCCTCTTCAGATGCCTGTGTGAATGAAGCCATGCAGCATAGGGAGAAACTACTTTTTGGAGTTCAATTTCATCCTGAAGTGTCGGGAAATCATGGTGCGGTTGTATTGGAGAATTTTGTAACAGTTTGCAGTAAGACGATCGAATCATAAATAACTGAAAGCGGCAGCAATGAACGCATACCTGATGCTGCTGTACAGTAAATCAATGAAAATTCGGTAATGAAACTATTTCTATTTTTCGTCTCATGCAACTTATCGTTTCTAGCGATATCCCAGCAGTTACACCACCCTTCAGTTTGGCCCACAGAATATAATATTCAGTACCACATCACTCACGGCTTTATCAACAGAATGGTTAATCGTGGACATAAACAGAGATGGGACACTGAATTACAAAGATTTACATCATCAATCTATGATCACCTGACTTTTGAACAAGGCGCTAATGCAACCGTTTCCTATGAAATGGCTTCTCTTAAATTCGCGTTGTCGGGATACTTCAAGTCTGATTTTAGTGATTTTTCACCTGAACGCTTCGAATATTATTTCAAAAAAGGAAAGAAAGCCGAAAAAGGGACTGTCAATTATGATTCTATTGGAAGAATAACCGAAATGGGACGTAAATCTAAAACTTCATGGAACAGTAAAAGAAAAGAACGATTTTCGTTTTCATACACGGGTAGTACGATCAAAATCCATCTCAAACAGATAACATTTAATTATTTCGGCAATTATCGTGGGACGAAGATCAACATTCGCTACAGACCCGTTCGACAAAAAACATTTTGGGACTTGACTCAGTACATGGCACAAAATAACTGCACTGACTCCGTGATTTCCGAACACAGAAATTTCGTGAATGCTCGTAAGAATTTCGACCCGGAATTCACTCGATGGAAATACACATTTACCTGGGATTCTATCGGACGTTTAACACATGAAGTGATCACGGTTGGTGCGGATTCAGTTTACCTAAATGTGCGTAAGAATTATTCGGATCAACTGCTTGATAGCGCAACAATTTCGATAAACTGGATCATGAAGAGTCCACCTATTCGAC
>JBGCDF010000267.1:0-9233 GCA_045105095.1 Crocinitomicaceae bacterium
CCCGTCTTTTTCATCTACATACATCGTATAATCCGATGACAAAGGCGGTGTTTTCAATGCCAGAGGCTTTTCCTTTGTTCCGATTTTTTCTCTGTAATCCATACCTACTTGTTTGATGATTTACTTCTTTAGTTTAAAGGACTTGAAAAACTTCTCAGCCTTTTTATCATCCCAAGAACCTTTTGGAGATACAGCAGTCACTTGATATTGAATTTGCCCTACCAGTATTACCCGATATTCTCCTACTAAATTTTTCTCGGAAACTTCGTACTCCGATTTTAGTCCAGAGTTCTTCTTCACTTTCCACGTAGTTTTTCCATTTGGCGTTCCGTTGAGCCCTTCCATAAATGCATCAAATGAAATTTCTGATAGCTCTTCATTTTGAGTAATATCTTCTTCATGTATGGTGTATATGGCCAAAAAGACCATTTCATCAGACATGGCTTGCGCCTGAACAGACTTATAATTCTCTTGTACTTCTTCTGAAGTATTGAATTCTTTTGGAAAAGTGATAGAGAACTTAGCCTCATCAGATGTATACTTATACTTTTTTGCTGGCGCGAGTGAGCTTGCCCCGATCAGCAGAACGAATAGAACGCTCGTTAAAATGATACGCTTCATGGATTTGTTTTTGGTTAATTTTTGACGTGAGTACAAAGTACTAAAAATTGTACGCTTTACTCCTCAAGGTGTTGATTTGCTGTTAAATCGAGTACCGTTTTCACAGGACTAAAAACTTCCGATGGAATTTCCACGAAGATCGAGTTCCAGTAATACATACCTCCATTCCACAACCCAGGCAATTCACGATAATAGATCGTTTTCCCGTCGAACGGTTTTTTCACAACAAGGTACTGTTCATCATGAGAAAAATCATGTAAATCGAGTCGGTTTCCTTTCAAGTCGTTCTTGGACGCCACAATCATTACTGGGTTAAAATGACTACTCCCTTTTAGAATGACTTGTTGATCTTCCGCATCTGAAATCTGGACCTTCTCAACAATTTGTTTGGTCAATTCTCCTGATTTTTCAATCCAGAAAGGGCCACCTCCTGGAGCTCCTTCATTTAACACCATTCCACAGATACGCGTAGGTCGAGAAACTATTTTCGCTAGTAATTCCTTATTCAACACTTCACCTGGAGCAATGAATTTGTACGTGTCATTCAATGCTGAGAAAGCCTCCAGCGAGAAGTCCTTTTGCAGCTTAGAAAGTTCATCCTGGAACTGTTTCAATGTTCCTACTAATAATTTCCACGTCTCATTTGAGGTCTCACTTTTGGAAATATGCTGTATGTTATCGATATTTTTAATCAAGACAAGGTCTGCATCGATATCATTCAAATTCACCAATAAAGAGCCATGTCCAGCTGGTCGACGAAGCGGAATTCCATCATCAGCGACAAGTTTCTGATTCTCATCAAAGCAAAACGCATCCGTATTTCGATTCTGAACAGAAAAGCTTATGTCCATTCCTGTTTCTTCTATTACCTCGGAAATTGAATTTAGTACGTGATCCTGAAAACCATCTTGAAGCGTAAAGTGCGCAATAGGACGATCAGGATATATCTCTGAAATTTGAAGTACATGTTCTTGGAATGCGTTCAGGATTTCTTCTCCTCTGCTGTGGAACGGGATCAAACCTTTCGGGCTTCTCAACAAATTCAGATCCTTCGGACTGAGCAAAAAACGAGCGATTTCAACTTCGCTCATGTTCTCCATCTCAGCTTTTTTTTCTGAACTCAATGATTTGTAAATCGCAAGCGTTTTAAAGGCTTCAAAGAATTTCTTCGATCCCTCTGTATGATTCGAAGACTCCATAAATCGGTACAACTCATCAAACATTCTGGAACCTGAACCGGAGGCAGGAATAAAAAACGCCGCTTTAGCAGAACATGCTTCGAAAGCACTTAACAGAACACTTTTTTCACCATCCTGTATTTGCAGTATCCCATTTTGAATAGAACACGCTTCGCTCAGGTTCATGGTCGGTTGCTGGTCGAAAACTTGTGCTTTTTGAATCAAACTACTGGTTGTATGAACCATCCCTATTTTATTGTAAAAGTTTCTTTAATTTTCGGCCTATGTTTTTGCCGCTCGAATATATGAATTATCATTGGAATGCTAAAAGTAGGCATGGAATTCATTCTCCGTTTGTTTACGACTTTGTTGACGTTTGTATTCGACGAAAAGTTGGGTTGGAAGATTCGAATTATTTGAACGATCTCTTCCACACCCTCAAGCAAAACGCGACAGAAATTGAAATTCAGGATTTCGGTGCAGGGTCGAAAAAGCTGGGCTCAAAACGTAGGGTTTCGGACATCTTCAAGATGAGTTCTTCTAAGGGAAAGTATGGTGAATTGTTGTATCGCCTGTCAAAACACTATCAGCCGAAAGAGATTTTGGAGTTGGGAACTTCACTTGGAGTTGGGTCGACTTATTTTGCTCTGGGTTCGAAGGAGTCGACTGTTACGACTGTCGAAGCATGTAAGAATACTCGATCGGTTGCCCTGAATCATCTCAAAATGCTTGGAAACATTCAAAGTGAGATCGGCACCTTTTCAGATTTTTTGGATCAGCTTCCAAAGGAAAAACAATTCGACATGATCTTCATTGATGGTCATCACGACGGTGAAGCTTTAATTGATTACCTCGACCGTCTTCAACAACATTCACACAGCGAAACAATCTTCATTTTGGATGATATTCGTTGGAGTGATTCGATGAAATCAGCGTGGGACAAAATCATGAGCGATTCCCGTTTTCATTTGACGATGGATCTTTTTCGCGTGGGAATTGTAGTGCGTCGTGACCTTACGGATAAAGAGCAGTTTGTCATTCGATATTAACTGCGCGCCTACTTCAATTTAATAAAACATCAATCCTGATTGCCACTATGCCCAATTAAATGCAGCTATTTGCCCTTTGATATCGGGAGATTTCGTACTTTTCGGAATGAAAATTTAACCGATATGTAGTGCGGAATATCATCTACTTACTATTACTGCTACTTCATTTTCACTGCACTTCGCAAACCCTTCCAGCTCATCGTAGCGTAAACTGGAAGCTCGCTGGATTGAGAGATACCACG
Organism: Crocinitomicaceae bacterium; assembly: GCA_045105095.1. Taxonomy (GTDB): domain Bacteria; phylum Bacteroidota; class Bacteroidia; order Flavobacteriales_D; family Crocinitomicaceae; genus UBA4466. Next base: position 3,091 of record JBGCDF010000267.1, read on the forward strand.
ACGAATGGTTTTATTGAAATCGATATGCAGAACGAAGGCGCTGTGGGCGACGGTCTTATGCCAAATGATTCAATCATGGGTGGTATACTTGCTGCTGTTGCTGATTCTGGGGCAATATTGACTTTCCCTTCAGGTAACTTTCTCTTCAATGAAACAATTGATCTTCCCAGTAATGTGGTGATCAAAGGTGATGGTGCCGAATCGACTACTTTTACGTTTGATTTAGGAGGGTCAGGTCATTCGATTAAAGTTCAAGGTCAGAATGTGAATTCTGCGACTACTTCGATACTTGATTTCGCAGCCAAAGATGATGAGTACATTTTTGTTGATGACCCTACCCTCTTTTCCGACGGAGACTGGATCAGGATTTTGCAAAATGACAGTAATCTTGTGACATCATCTTGGGCGTATAAAACCGTTGGACAAGTTGTCCAGATTAGTTCAATCGTCAATCAGAAGCTCTTTTTGGAATCCCCTTTGAGAATGGACTACGATACAGTCAGAACGCCCTATGTCGTAAAAATGACTCCTGTAGAAAATGTAGGAATCGAGTGTCTGAAAATTCATCGATTGGACGATACAGCTCCTTCTCAGTCCTGTAACATTCACTTTTCGTACGCCGTCAATTGCTGGGTGAATGGAATTGAGTCCGAGAATTGTACCTTCAGTCATATTGAAGCCAGGCGCTCCTCGAATATTCACATTTCGAAATCCTATTTCCATCATGGATTTGATTACGGAGGCGGTGGACGAGCTTATGGCGTGATGTTGCATATCACAGCAAACGAATGTATGGTTGAAAATAACATCTTCGAGCACCTTCGGCATTCGATGATTGTTCAAGCAGGGGCAAATGGCAACGTGTTTGCCTACAACTATTCGCATGATCCTTACTGGTCATCAACACCCAACAACTCTGCGGGCGACGCGGTGCTGCATGGGAACTATACCTACGCGAACCTGTTCGAACAAAACATTTGCCAAAATATCGTAATTGACAATTCACATGGTCCGAATGGTCCATACAATACTATATTTCGTAATCGATCCGAGAAATATGGAATCTTTTTCAGTGCGACCAATTCGCCTGATCAGAATTTTCTAGGGAATGAAATCACCAATACCGGATTGCCGTACAGCATCATTAATTACACCATTCAAGGAAGTGGGCATTTCATCCACGGGAATAATAACAAAGGAACCATTCATCCTTCAGGAACAGAAACCCTTCCCGATTCAAGCTATGCTTACGAACAAAAACCTGACTTCCTGACCACTTCCGAATGGACTGGAATTGGGACACCAAACTCATTTGAGTCTGGGACGATACCTGCATATGAGCGCTATCAAGCAGGAACCTTATTCATCAATAGTTGTGGAGATAACACAGCGAATATTACAGAGATATTTGAGGACGATGGGATTTCCATCTTCCCGAATCCCGTTCGAAGCGAATTGACTATTTCTAGTAAGGAATTGATCGAACGCATCGAAATAGTTGATGTAAGTTTCAAGCTGGTTGCGCGATTCGAAAATGTTGGTTTCTCGTCTCAATTGAATACGGAAGAATGGAACAGTGGAGTGTACATCGTAAACATTTATCTTGTTGATAAGGTGCTAAGTAAGATTCTTATAAAATCCGAGTAAGCCTTTAGCTAATTGAGTAATTAGAACTCAGTATTGATTCTATACTAAGATCTAATGAAATTGAGGATATTGGAGGGGTATTCCTTGTAAAAATTAGTTCTTGAGAACTGACTTTACTTATATTCGATCTTTAAAGAATCAACCACTGATCTGAAATAGCTATTATGAAAATTTACATCGACCACTTCCCTGATGAAGATGAATTTGTTCGTCAAATCAGCAGAAGAATAGAACATATTCATCCGGATATACACGTTTTAACCTATGCAGAATTGCGCTACGAAGGCTCAAGCGAAGAAGGTGTAGATGCTAAAACAATGAAGGAATCTGATATCGTCATTCCAGTTATTACCCCAAACTATCTCGCAAAGAACGGAGACGAAGCTGACAATATTCTCACCGAGTTATCATTAAATAGCAACAAAACCATCTTTCCACTGTTGTATGGACCAGCTAATTGGTCATCAAAAACATGGATTGTTAAGAGCAAGGTGTTTCCGTCGAATGGTAACTATCAGGCATTATCTCAGATAAAACAAGAAGAAACGATCAGTGATTTGATTAAAACAATCGGCAATATATTTAATCAAAAGCGAGAAAAGCCATCAGAATATTCACCAACTATAGACTCTCCTCAAACTGCGGCTAATCGAATATTTATTTCTCATTCACATTCTGATGCTGACTTTGCAGAACTTCTAAAGCTCAAACTACAAGCAAATGAAATCGATTGTTGGATAGATTCAGAAAGACTGAAAATTGGTCAAGATTGGCGGGAAGGAATTGATCAAGGTATAGCCACTTCCTCTGCGGTAATTGTTATCATGAGTCCTGAAGCTAGAAAATCGGAATATGTTACTTATGAATGGGCATATGCTTGGGGCAAGGGAATCAGAATTTTTCCATTAATGCTCGAACAGACTCCTCTGCATCCAAGACTTGAATCCCTTCAGTACTTGGACTTCACGAATAGAATAACTCGACCATTTGAAGAACTCATCGACAGAATAAAACAGATCCTAAACCATTAAAAAGTGGTAGTCAACACATGGACTTCTATTGATTAAACTGATCACATACGAACAGATATATCGGTAAAAAATTTTGAAAGAATAATGAGAACCAGTTAAGCTACCCAAGAAATTCCTTAGCTTAGCATTATGTCTCTCTTTAAATATACGCTTCTAATAATCTCATTAATTACCAGTTACAGCTCGTTAGCACAAGTAAGCACGAACAGTAGCTCAACTCCTCCTATTTACAAAAGAGTGGCAATTCCAAAACCAGATGCACAGGAATTGGAAATTCTGAATGAAGTTGGTGTAGATTTGAGTTGTGGTGTGACCCAACGAAACGATAGCTTGCTGATCGAGCTTAGCGACGTCACTTTGGCGCAATTAGAAAATGAAGGGATATCCTATACCGTTCTAATCGACGATATGTCTGAGCATTACGCGAATCAATCGAAAGAACTTCCCAAAGCGCGTAAGGAATTGAAAGCAATGAAAGCGCAAAGCCGAAAAAAAAAAGACAAAACCGTATTGAAAAACGTCGGTCAGCACGACGATTGCGACGAGATCGACTGGGACGTACCCGCTAATTTCCGCTTAAATCCGAACGCATCCCCCAATTCATTTGGTGGGTGTTTAACATATGATCAGGTTCTAGAAGAATTGGATAGTATGCGTGCCTTGTATCCCCATCTTATTTCTCAGCGATTGGATGCATCCCCAACGAATCAGACTACTCTTGAAGGAAGAACAATGTACTATGTACGGATTTCTGATAATCCTGATTTAGATGAGGCGAATGAACCTGAAACACTTTACCAATCATTGATTCACTCGCGGGAGGCAGGATCATTGATGCAGCTCCTGTACTTTATGTGGTACGTTTTAGAGAATTATGATTCTGATCAGGATATTCGAAACCTTGTGAATAATCAAGCGCTATATTTCATTCCTGTTTTCAACCCAGATGGATTCGTGTACAACGAAATAGTTAACCCCGACGGAGGTGGAATGCAGCGGAAAAATAGAAATATCGTGGGCGGTGGATGTTCGACTTTTCTAGAAGGGATCGATCTCAACAGAAACTCAGCTTATTATTGGGGGAACGGAGGAGCTTCAACAGACCCGTGCTCAAATACCTTCCTCGGTTCTGCTCCTTTTTCTGAAAATGAGACGCAAATAATGCGCGATTTTTTCCTGCAGCATGATTTCAAATTATCATTGAATCATCATTCGTATAAAAACGCAATGCTTCATGCCTACGCAGGGACGAATATTACAAATCCACGTCCCGATGAGTACTCGAAGTACAACCACGAAATGACTTATTACAATCGTTACGCGTATGGTCCGAGTACGTCCATCAGCTCTTTGAACAGCGGAAACATGAACGATTGGATGCTTGGAGGGCCAGCTGGAGTTAGTGCAAATGGCACTCCAACAGGCACAGGTTCTGGAAAAAACACCATGGCCTGGACTCCTGAAAACGGTACTTTCAATGAAGGTGGTTTCTGGCCTTCACCATCAAATTATGTCATTATCGCAAAACGAGCCATGCGTGCAAACTTCCTAGCAGCGTATTACAGCGGTAAGTATGCAAAGTTGCATGATTTAAATCTGTCAAGTGCTTCTTCAACTTCTGGTACACTCCGATTTGCAGTGGAAAACCTCGGGCAAACGGCAAGCGATTTCACCGTTTCAGTCATTCCGAGTTCCGCTAACATCATTTCCGTCTCTTCTTCCGTCTCACTCACAGGAATGAACATTCTGGAACAAAATGAAGTTGATTTCAACTACACTCTCGATAGTAATATTCAGCCTTCTGACACGATCGAATTTGAAGTACGTCTCATGAACGATTATTCAACGGATAGTTTACTGTATACAAAGACCATTCGAACTATTTATCAACCGAATATTCTTTTCCAAGATAATCCCGATTCAGACGGACTCACTAACTGGACGGAAATTGGAGGAACCTGGTCAATAAGCTCCGATGCCTACTCGGGTACATCAGCCATTACCTCTACCACTGCATCACCCTATTCATCGAATGAATCGAAGGCTCTCGAATTGAATACTCCTTTGGACTTCTCAACTGCTGAGGATATTCGAATACAATTCTTCACTAAATGGGACTTAGAACGCAGTTTTGACTACGTGCAACTGGAAGGCTCTACGAATGGCTCCACATGGATTCCGCTTTGCGGACGACTCACCAAACCTGGCGCACCAGACGAAAACAATACGTACTCTGGAAAATCTTCTCTAGATAATGGTTTCCAACCGGATGGGATTCAGCTTTACGATGGTGATACCCAAGGAAAATGGAACATGGAAGAAATCATAGTTGACGATCAACACAATTCGTTTTTATCTGGATCAAGTTCTGTATCCCTGAGATTCGTTTTTGAAACAGACGGGACTAATTCTCAAGATGCATACTATAACGCGGATTTTGAGGGTTTCTCATTCGATGATTTCTCCTGCATTCAGTTAGATGGAAATACAATTGGAATAGATGAGGAAGTGAAAGATGGAATTCTGATTTATCCGAATCCTGCTGAAAGTTGTTTTTATATTCAAGGAATTTCAGGGACGTTCAATCTGACGCTCTATAACGCATTGGGACAAATCGTTTGTAGAAAAATGAATAGTTCTTCTAGTGATGCTTTTGATACCTCTTCCCTATCATCAGGAGTTTTTCAAGCGAAAATTGAAGCTAATGGGAGCACTTTTTGGAAGAAGATTGTGGTGAATAAGAACTAGTTATGATTGGTAGAAAATCACATCCGAAATGGCATTAGAATCAAATGCTGCACCCGATGAAAAATCATCGCCATTTTATGCGAACAACGAAAAGGTTTGCAAGGAATGGGAAAAGTTCATTTTAGAGAGAGATGGTCTAATAAATGGAAGATACAACGCTTGGTCCTATAGTATCAAAACCAAAGTGAAAGGTAACACCACTTGGCTTATTGATATTGAAAGAGCACAATTTTCTAGTGGCTCTCTATGGATGTCCTCGAAAAAACAAAATCTAAGAGAAACACTTACCCTCAAAGCACTTTTTAAGAATACCAATTGTAAACCATTCAAGATAAAAAAAGGAGGATTTCGTGAGCGTAAAGCGTCAAATCCCTTTCAGGAAAAGGTGCTTCAACTTGTACAACCAGGGATAGACAACCAAAGTCTTTTCAGAGTTGAATACAAAGACAATTTCTTGACCATTGTGTTTCATCATAAAAATGATTGGATAGAAATGGCTGAACGTGCACTCGCTTTCGAAAGCTAACAGACGTTGATAATCCGCTTAAAAAGTCGATGTCAACAAATCGAATACTGCTGGTTCTTGACTTGCAGGGACTGAGAAGATTTCCTTTTTATCTCCAATGAAGATCCCGTCAGGGTGATCCGATCCAGGAGCAACGGCACCTCCAACTGAGGCATCTTTGAAAGTTGACCCATTCGCAGCCAAATCGGTTG
>JBGCDF010000268.1:0-31284 GCA_045105095.1 Crocinitomicaceae bacterium
ATAATGACAATGGGCCATTCCGAACGCGGAAGTGACGGAGGCCTGGGAGGAGCTGGATAAGTTGGACGTTCGAGAATATTCGTGTCAACTTGATTTATGACTGAAGTGGTTGTGGTTATAGAATCATTGTCAAATTCAATCTCCTCTGCTTCCACCAGATCTTTCATTTCTTGATCCGACAGTGGTTTCGATGAAGATCCATTCGATGGGTCCGAGCAACTCATTAATAGCAGCATCGAACCACTAAATAGTAGTATTGTTTTCATACAAGTGGATTTACGTTAAAACAGAAGCGACTGCCACTCGGACAATCGCTTCTGCGCTATTCAGCGCGAACTGTTTCTACTAATTCAGGATGAACGTGATCGGAAGTCGCACTCGCGTACGAACTGGCCCCCACTTGTCTTTTCCTGGAATCCACTTTGGAAATGTTTTCACAATTCGAACCGCTTCGCGATCAAGCGTTTCAGAGATGTTTTTTCTGCCTTCCATAACCTCTACATTTGTTACGGAACCATCTTTCTCAACTACGAAGGAAACGTACACCTTGCCTTGATTACCCAGAACTCGATCAATCTCAGGATACTTAATCTCCGTCTGAATTTTTCGAGTCATCTCACCAGTACCACCAACATATGCGGCATCAATGTCTGGGATAACAATAGCATCCATGTCCTTAAATGTGGGTTTCTCAAATGGAATACTAAAGCCGTAAACTTCGGGGCCATCTGGTTTCTTCGGCCCTTCCTTTTTACTGTCCGTTGCATTAATGTTTTCAGCGAGCCCAGTTTGACTTCCCAAATTTTGTTGGTCATTCTGTTGTTGGTCACTTTGTGTTTGAGGTTGATCCGTTTTCACTGGATCAGGTTCGGGTTCCTTAGGCTGCACTTCGAACGTGATGTTCTCTTCTACAGCAACAGCTAGTTTTTCAGCTTCTGTAATAGTGGCTTCTGTGTAGGTAAAAGCTGCAAGGGTAAACGACCCCGCAACCAATAGTCCAACGTTGAAGATGGCGGCTCTTTTTCTTTCCATGTCCACCTTCGGATTTTTCTTTGCGATCATAATTAATAAATTTAAGTTATGCTCTAAATCGTCCAAACGATGTGCCAAGTAACCCCAGTTCCACCCTGAACTACTTACTTGTTAAAATCTGTTAACGATCTGTTCACTACGTTGATTAAACGGTATTCTATTTTCACTCCATTTGTACGCTTTATTGAGTTTCCACCAAGGATTGTTCATATAAACATTACGTTACCTTTCAATCTAGGTAATGATCAAGTCGACAATTTGAGTACTTTCGCGTGGATGGCGAAGCAGAAGAAATATACGCTTGCGTTTGAGCAAACATTTGACTTTGATATGGTTGGAATTTGTTCGCATCATAGCGACTATCGCTTGGCTTGGGGAATCAATGAATGCCTAACCATTCAATTAAGTCGTTGTGAGGAAGATTACATCGTAACCAATAAGAAGGGGGAGGCAGTTTCGTCTCATTCGATGTACGAGTTTGCCGATGAAGAAAATCGGTTGGATTATTTCCTTGTAAAAAACAAGACACACGGAAATCATCTGATCCCTGAAAAACCTTCGATCGACTACTTCCTGTTTCTCTGCGACAATTGTGCCATCGAAATAAGTGAATTAACAAAGCAGTTGAAAACGGTGAAAAGTATACTGGGAGTATATCCTTTCGAGCCGGAAGAAATTGATTCTGCGGAGTACTTAGTATTTAGATAAGATTAACATGAAAAGAACGAAAATAGTAGCAACGTTAGGACCTGCGTCCAGCGATAAAGCGATTCTGAAGCAAATGTTTCTCGAAGGAGTAAATGTGTGCCGATTGAATTTCTCGCACGGAAGTCATGATGATCACGAAGCGGTCATCAAAACGATTCGTGAACTGAATGATGAGATGGGAACCAACACAGCCATTCTCGCTGATTTACAAGGACCGAAAATTCGCACGGGTGTAATGAAGGACAACGGTATTGAACTCGTTGACGGTAAAACTGTGACCATTGTAACCGAAGAGATAGAAGGAACAGCGGAGAAATTCTCCATCAACTATAAGCAATTGCCAAAGGATAGCAGTCCTGGTGAATTTATTTTGTTGGATGATGGTAAGTTGAAATTAGAAGTACTGTCAACGACAGATACTCAGATCAAAGCAAAGATCTTGCATGGAGGGATTTTATCTTCTAAGAAAGGGGTCAATCTTCCGAACACAAAGATCTCGCTACCTTGTTTGACTGAAAAAGATTTGGTCGATCTAGAATTTGCGTTGAACCAAAATGTAGACTGGATTGGCTTGTCTTTTGTGCGCTCAGCACGCGACATTATCGAGTTGAAGCACTTGATTCAAACAAAAAAATGCAAGGCAAAGGTCATTGCAAAAATTGAAAAACCCGAAGCCATCGAGGATATTGATGACATCGTAAGAGCAACAGATGCGATGATGGTAGCACGTGGAGATTTAGGAGTAGAAATTCCTTATCAAAATGTACCGTTGATTCAAAAGATGTTGATTCGCAAAAGCAGATCCTATTCGAAGCCAGTTATTGTTGCTACGCAAATGATGGAGAGTATGATCACAAGCATTTCACCAACGCGTGCAGAAGTGAACGATGTTGCCAATGCTGTTCTTGATGGAGCAGATGCTGTGATGTTGTCCGGTGAAACTTCGGTTGGTAAATTCCCAGTTGAGGTAATTCGTACCATGAGCAATATTGTGAAAAAAATGGAAACTCACGATGAAATTTACAATAAGGAGGAACTTCCTGAAAAGAACCAAGCTCGATTTATCACAGATAGTATTTGTTTCAATGCATGTCGCTTATCTCGTCGAGTAGAGGCACAAGCCATTCTAACAATGTCATTTTCAGGGTATACGGCATATAAAATCGCATCTCAACGTCCGAGTGCAGCGATTTTCGTCTTCACTAGTAATCGACAAATTCTTACTCAGCTCAATTTGATCTGGGGGGTTCAAGGTTTTTATTACGATAAAACAGTGAGTACAGACCATACAATTGCGGACATTAAATACCTTTTGAAAAAACAAGGTGTACTAAATGCGGGAGATCTCGTTATTAATATCGCATCCATGCCGATTGAAGAGCATGGAAATTCCAATATGTTAAAGTTGAGCTATGTGGAATAATTCCGCAACAAATAATTGATAGACAGGGAATCTTGTTCTATTTTTGTTAAATACTCCTAATAAGAAAAACATGAAAATATTTCTAGTGTGTGTAATCACCCTTGGAACTTTTTTGACACAATTCACTAATGCCCAAATACAATGCGCCGTCGATGTTCAAATCGTTGAAGGAACCGCAATTACCATGTGTGAAACGAATCCCCAAACAATTTCAGGAACGGGTGGATTTGTGAATTATGCTTGGTCAGGGCCCGAAACACAAGTAAGTCAAACCATTACCCCAAATTTCTCAGGACAGTACGTCCTTGCCGCACTGGATGGAACAGGGTGTGTTTCTACTGATACAATTGACGTTACGATCATCCCAACTCCGAACGAGCCGATTCTTTCATCTGAAGGAAACCCAATCTGTTCAGGAACGGGAACGACACTAAGTCTAGGGAACGCCTATTCATCTTACCTATGGACGGGTGGGGTGACAACGCCGACTTTATTCGCACCGACTGCAGGATCGTATGATGTTTCTTACGTAGACGCGAATGGTTGCTCAGGAGCATCTTCAATCACACTGTCAGAAGTACAATTTGCACTCACAAGTTCTGCAAGTTCATTCTGTACTGGAGGAGCAGTAACGCTAACAGCAAGTGGCGGTGAGGTATATGTTTGGTCGACTGGAGAAACTGGAAGTACGATTGTTGTAAATCCATCGAGTGCAACCTTATACTCGGTAGTAATTACATCAGGATCATGCTCACAAACCTTGTCAACAACTGTTACTCCATCTGAACAAGAAGACAACACGATGCCTGATACCATTTATGTTGGATCTGGAGACGCAGTCTTCGTTAACGGTCCAGCTGGATTTGACCTTTACTCTTGGTCACCTACCAACCAAATCAACAACCCAAATGGAGCTGGTGTAACGTTCATCGGAACGCAAACTCAAACACTCGTTGTTGAAGCAACTCATTCTGATGGTTGTGTACTAACGGATAGTGTAGTAATGATTGTTGTTAATTTGGACGTCCCAAATGGATTCTCGCCAAACTCTGATGGGAAGAATGACTTCTTCGTAATTCCAGAATTGAATAACTTTCCGGGAGCATTCACCGTTTGGAACCGATGGGGCGATTCAGTCCTCGACGATCCTGATTATCAAAACAACTGGGACGGTACTTGCCAAACATCATCATGTCTGGGTTCTGGCGATCTTCCTGAAGGAACATATTTCTATCTAGTCGATGTCGAAGGCATCACATTCAAAGGTTACATCACATTAACACGATAAATAACATGCGCGCTAAATTGACACTTCTCGTTTGTGTGCTTTCCGTTTCGACTTCATTCGGACAAAACACTCCCCGCTTTTCGCAATTCAACTTTGCGCAAGGTGTAAATAATCCTGCTGCTCTTGCTCTTGATGCAGAAATCATGGTTGACATGGTGTTTAGACATCAATGGTTTGGACTTGAAGGCGCACCAACAACGGGCGCCATCAATGCCCAATACGAATTATACCACGATATGGCTGCTGGTCTTACTGTATCGTATGACCTTATCGGTGTCAATCACGCGACAAAGGTTGCAGGACAATACTCGTATCGTGCCTACTTGCAAAATGACAATGCGTTCATTTTTGGAGTGAGTGCTGGAATTGATCAACGTGTAAACGATCTTCCAAGTGCGCAATTAGTAGATGCTGACGATCCAGCGTTTGCACAGCGTTATTCAAAAATGCATTTTAATGCTGGTTTTGGAGTGTATTATTATTCTCCAAGATTCTATTTTGGATTAAGCGTCCCAGAACTACTTCAAAGTGTTGAAAAAGGTGAAGCTTCTGGTTTCAGACCACCTCTTTGGCATTTTTACTCAAACACCGGATTTTATATCGATGTGAGCGAGAATTATCGACTGAATCCAAATATTCAAATCAAAGGTGCATTGAATACACCAATTCAAGCGGATATAATTCTTCGAAATACCTTTATGAACCTTTGGAGTTTGAACCTTGGATATCGTACAGAAAACTCCTTGATCGGAGGAATTGATTTTCTCGTTGGAGGAACGTTCAGAATGGGATATGCCATCAACTACGATTTGGGTAAATTATCTCAAGCGCGCGGTCTTTCACATGAATTGTATGCTGGTATCGGACTTCCATACCACAACAGTCGTGAGAATTTCTCAAAGCGTAAATACCTCAACAGAAAGAAGACGCACAAACGTGATTTCCACAAAGGTTACAAGCAACGTCGCTGGTACCGAAGATAGGCTTCCACGAATAGGTCGTCTGTTTCAAACTTACCGCTTGGACACAGCTTTGTTAATTCGTTTGAAAAGATTGATTTTTATTGCTGTTTCTTCAGGAAAAATTCCCTTTATTCAACAAATTCAAAGGCTTCCTTTCATTATGAATCGTTGTCGCTATTGAATCCAACTTCTTTGCACTCCAAGCTACGTTAAATTCTGAACCGAAATGTCATTTCAAGTTCAGGTTAACACAGCAGAACAGCGTATATTTGCATCTCAAATTTTACGTTAGTTCGCTATGAATAATTTCTCAAGAAGACACATCGGCCCAAACGAAGTTGAGAGCTCTGAAATGCTTTCGAAAATTGGTGTTTCATCCATCAATGAACTCGTTGACAAAACCATTCCTGCGCACATCCGCTTAAACCGTGAGTTATCGATCTCGAAAGCCATGACGGAGGAAGAGTATTTGAATCACGTAAATGAATTAGGGAACAAGAACAAAGTATTTAAGTCATTCATCGGACTTGGGTACTACGAAACAACTGTTCCATCTGTCATTTTGCGCAACGTTCTGGAAAATCCAGGATGGTATACAGCGTATACGCCATACCAAGCTGAAATTTCTCAAGGTCGATTAGAAGCCTTGTTGAATTTCCAAACCATGATTCTTGACCTGACGGGAATGGAAATCGCAAATGCCTCACTTCTGGATGAAGGAACAGCCGCTGCTGAAGCCATGTTAATGTTCTTTAACTCTCGTTCACGTGCTCAAGTAAAGGCGGGTGTATCGAAGTTCTTTATTTCTGAATACGCTTTCCCACAAACGATTGATGTCGTGAAAGGAAAGGCTCAAAACTTGGGAATCGAATTGACGATTGGAGAGCCATCAGAATTTGAAGGAGACGAATCATACTTCGGTGCGATTGTTCAATATCCAGATGTAAATGGTCGCGTTAAGAACATTGATCTCTTCATCAAGCGCTTATCGGACAAAGGAATTCCAGTAGCCGTTGGAGCGGATATTCTTTCATTGGTTCTTCTAACTTCACCAGGTTCATTCGGAGCAGATGTTGTTTTTGGAACAACCCAGCGTTTTGGAGTCCCAATGGGATACGGTGGACCTCACGCAGCATACTTCGCGGCGAAAGAGAGCTACAAACGTAACATGCCAGGACGTATCATTGGAGTATCAAAAGATGCTGACGATAACGTAGCACTTCGTATGGCTTTGCAAACACGCGAGCAACACATCAAACGTGGAAAAGCGACTTCAAATATTTGTACAGCTCAAGCTTTATTGGCTGTGATGGCAAGCATGTACGCTGTTTATCATGGACCTGACGGGATGAAATTCATCGCTAAGCATGTTCACTCGTTGGCTTCAAAGACTGCTGAAGGATTACGCGATATGGGGATCGAAATTGGTTCTGATAACTTCTTCGACACTATTTGGATAAAAAATGTTCCATGTTCGGCGATTCAATCGGCTGCTGAAGAACATGAGATTAATTTCCATTACATCAATGATTCTGAATTGACAATCAGTTTTGGAGAGCCTCACACGAATGAAGACGTTCAGAATATTCTTTCGATTTTCGCGAGCGTGCATGGAAAAGAATCAACAGAAATCACACCTGAACTAACCTTCACTCTGAAGAGTGATTACTTGCGTACAGATGCGATTTTAGCACATAAGACATTCAATAGTCATCATTCTGAATCGAAGATGATGCGCTACCTCAAGCGATTGGAGAACAAAGATCTTTCGCTCGTTCACAGCATGATCCCTCTTGGGTCTTGTACGATGAAATTAAACGCAGCGTCAGAATTGATTCCAATTACCAACCCGCAGTTCTCAAAAATGCACCCATTCTCCCCTGTTAATCAGGCTGAAGGGTATTATGAGATGTTCCGAGAATTGGAGAAAGACCTTTGTGAATCCACTGGATTTGCAGCAATGTCTCTTCAACCGAACTCAGGAGCACAAGGAGAATACGCTGGATTGATGGTAATCAAAGCATACCACGAATCACGTGGAGATCACCAACGTAAGATCATTATCATTCCTTCATCAGCACACGGGACAAATCCAGCGTCAGCTGTAATGGCAGGATTCGATGTGGTTGTTACGGGATGTGATGAAAACGGAAACATCAACATTGAAGAACTTCGCCAAAAAGCGACTGAGCTAAAAGACACCTTGGCTGGATTGATGGTAACGTACCCATCTACGCATGGAGTGTATGAGGAAGGAATCAAAGACATCACCTCAATTATTCATGATAACGGTGGACAAGTTTACATGGATGGGGCGAACATGAATGCTCAAGTTGGATTGACAAATCCAGGAAATATCGGAGCGGATGTTTGTCACTTAAACTTACACAAAACCTTCGCAATTCCTCACGGAGGTGGAGGACCTGGAATGGGACCAATTGGCGTTGGAGCGCACCTTGCTCCATTCCTACCTGGATCTCCGTTGGTTCCTTCGGGAGGAGATGAGGCGATTCACGCTATTTCTTCTGCACCTTACGGAAGCGCACTGATTTTGTTGATTTCTTATGGATACATCAAAATGTTGGGCGCCAAAGGATTGAGAGAATCTACAGAAATTGCCATTTTGAATGCCAATTACATTGCTTCTGAACTGAAAGGTCACTACGATGTTCTTTATTCAGGTAAGAATGGAACAGTGGCTCACGAAATGATCATTGACTGTCGTGATTTTAAGCGAACGGCAAACGTTGAAGTAGCAGACATCGCAAAACGTCTGATCGACTACGGATTCCATGCTCCGACAGTTTCTTTCCCAGTAGCAGGCACATTGATGATCGAGCCAACGGAAAGCGAAGACAAAGAAGAATTGGATCGTTTTATCGAAGCAATGATTTCTATCCGCGCTGAGATCAAAGAAATTGAAAACGGACACGCGGATACGGAAAATAACTTGTTGAAAAATGCACCTCACACAGCTGATTGCATCATCAACCAAAATTGGAACTACTCGTACTCTCCGCAAGAAGCAGCTTTCCCTGTTTCCTACTTGAAAGATTGGAAGTACTGGGTTCCTGTTCGACGCGTGGACAACGCATTTGGAGATCGTAATTTGATCTGTTCTTGTCCGAGTGTTGAGAGTTATGTAGAGCAATAAGATTTCAATTTTCATTGAATTTTGAACCCTGACTGTCTTCATTGCGGTCAGGGTTTATTTTTGATCGTACGAATTATCTGTATATTTCAGTTATGAAGTTTTTTAGCATCATTTTTTTTCTGAGTTTTGGACTCAATGTTAGCGCTCAAGCGTTTAGTTTTGTTGATGTCAGTACTGACCTCGTCAAAACAACCGATCAATCACCAGCTCACTGGTACTTAGAAATCTTTAATGATGTTGCTGTAGACACAACAATGCGTTGGAAAGCAGTATTTGGTTCAAGTTTACCTCCGCAATGGGAAATCACTTTTGATGATCAGGATAACTTTCATCAACCAGTAAATGATGGAGACAGCGCAGACTTTACTTTGCTTGCAGCACCTCCCTTTCCGCAGAAATTGATCATTGGAGCAATTTTAAATAACACTCCAGGAAACGCTTCTGTTTACTTCGATATTTACGATCCTGCTGATCCGAGCTACGTGCAAACCATTGAGTATCGCTTTATCATTTCAATGGGAAGTGGAACAATGGGTGCAGAAGAACTCACAGAGGAAAAGTGGTTTACTCAGGCTGGACGTACATTTACGTTTACCGAAGAATTTAATTCAAACGAGATATCCCTTTATGATGCTTCTGGAAAATGTATCTACACATCTCGCATTCAATCTAACTCTATAATCGTTCCATCACAGGTCACGAATGGTATTTATTTCATTCGGATGAGACACGGAAATTCCTTCTATTCGAACAGAGTCGTTTTCAACTAATTTAAACGCGTTATACGAGAAGAATCGCAGACTTTCATTATCTTTAGGTAAATACCGTTTGATGAGATTCTTTCTTGTGTTTTCCCTTTTTCTAATGAGTAGTTGGTGCTTTTCACAAGATTTGCGTGCACTCAAAAAGATGAAACCCGCAGGTGAGTTCGATAATATTCATGTGCAGAAAATCTCAGAAGATTCTTTGCAAAGTACGTTCGTAATTTGGGTGAAATCTGGCGTGAAGGAGCATTATCATGAGGAACACACGGAAAATCTTTACATCATTTCTGGAAAAGGAACTATGACCTTGGCGGATTCAATATTTACCATTCAGAAAGGAGATCACTTAACGATTCCAAAAGAAACTCCTCACTCAGTTATAAAAGTATTCGGAAGAAAACCCTTAAAAGCGTTATCCATTCAGTCACCCATGTTTGATGGGGCAGACCGTATTTTTACAGAAACCAAACCATAAATTATGATCATTACAACTATAGAGACTATTCCCAATCGTGAAATCGTTGAGGTTCTGGGAATCTCAAGAGGAAGTACGGTGCGAGCTAGAAACGTTGGACGCGATATTTTCGCTGGGTTCAAGAACCTAGTTGGAGGTGAAATCAACGAGTATACGAAGCTTCAGGCGCAATCACGCGAACAGGCTCTTGAACGGATGGAGCAGGATGCCCAGCGGATGGGGGCTGATGCAATTGTGAACGTCCGATTTTCGACAAGTATGATTATGCAAGGTGCGTCGGAAATACTTGCCTATGGTACAGCCGTAAAACTTTCATAATGGCGGGAGCCCTTGTTTCATTCGCCGCATCTCTTTTCCCTTTAATCGCTGCAGCGGCGGCTATAGGAATAATCATTTACCTTATCATTCAACGAGTAAACGAAAAGGAAAGTGAAACCTTTGAGGATCGCAATAACTAATTTACAACTTCGAATGGGTGAATAATTTTCATTCTGAGAATGATCACCCTGTACCCTTTCTCTCAATATGACACTTGCGTTAGCATATGATATAGGTAAACTAATTCCGATAATAGGTCTTTTGACATTCGTTATAATAATTATTTCTCTCATTATACAACGGGTAAATGAAAAAGACAGTGAAACCTTTGAGGATCGAGATAGTTGAACTACTACTTAGTCAGGAAGAAATAGTATTCGTTAATTGTTGGAAGTGCCGTTCGTTGTGACACAGTATGAATTCGCAGGCTTCGCTGGCATTGAATTTTACTATCGCACCAACCGCAGAATTGAATCGAATCGGGAGAACGTCATTCTTTCGTGTTTGTTCCACCCAAGAAGATAGCTGATTCAAGGTCTTTTGCATTTCCGTAAGAAGATCATTGACATCATTTTCCGACAATTCATTGACATCAAGCATTGGTTTGAATGTCTTCATCGTTTTCATTTTGAATCGGATTTTTCCGTCTTTTGGTGGAAATCGTTTGATCAGGAAGGATGGAATAGCCCGCGTTGAAACTACGTCTACCTCTTCATTGACTGGTTTCAATTTTAACAGAGCGTTCTCCACTTTCTCTTCGTATACACCATGAGCGATGATCATATGTTTGAGTACTTCTGCTCCACTCCATGCCTTTTCGGTCGGTCGTATCATGAATGTTTTTCTGTCCTGTGTTTTGAATTCTTCCAATCTATTGAGTAAGGAGTTGATTCGTTGAATTTGGTGTGTGGGCTTGATGTGTGCTCTCATTATTCTCGTTTTTACATGTGTATCTATTTAGCAATATGGCTAAATGGCTAAATGGCTAAATGGCTAAATGGCTAAATGGCTAAATGGCTAAATGGCTAAATGGCTAAATGGCTAAAGCAAAGGTGAGAGAATGAATCGAACTTAAAATTGATCTAGATCAAGATTTTTAAATTCTCGTTGTGAGCGAAATATCGACATTCCGATAGCCATCGGAATCGATACGTTGATATCTCAATTAATTACAACTCCTTCCTTAATCTACTGAACGTTTCCGGTGTCATATTCAAATAAGAGGCTAAGTACTTCTGAGGAATCGTCCTCAACTGATCCGGACATCTCTTCATGAAAATATCGTAGCGTTCTTTCGCTGAAAGGGTGATCAATTCTATTTCTCTTTGCACTCTTCCCACGAGTAAATCTTGATGTGTTAATCTTCCCCAACGCTCAAACTCAGGATACAGTTCAAACAAGCTGTTGTATTGTTGTAGATTCACACGAATGAGTTTTGTTGTTGTCAGTGCTTCCAGGAAATAATACGATGGTTTTTCCACCAGAAAAGAGTCGTAAACCCCTGAAAAACTACCGTCGAAACTGAATCCAATTACTTGTTTGTCTCCATCCTTTGTGAGGATGTAAATAGCTTGAACACCGGAAACCACAACATAGAAATAGCGTTCAATCTTTCCTGCGCTAGTAATGAAATCCGAACGATCGTAATCGACTTCCTCCCACATCTGGAAAAATTCAGGGTGCATTTCAACGGATAAATTGATTCGTTTGAACGCATTAGCGATTAATTGTTCGTGTTTCATCGTATGACCAAAATACGATGCATTTTATCATTTTCAAAGTATCAATCCTCAATCCCATAATTGATTTTTTTGTATCTTAAGAATATGTTTAATCGAAATACGAAAACTTTCCACTTTTGATAAAATTCGAGTGGAAGAAAGGAAATGTTTCCTTTGGATTTTCACTTCGGCTTGCTGACGTAATCGGGACACTCGTTTTGATAAAGTTTATTGCTGAATGGAAATGGTCGACTTCTTTAATAACATTGATAAAATGGCTTTTTTAAAGCTTTAAAAAAGTAGAAAGAGGCTGTCTCAAAAGTTGAGACAGCCTCTTTTCATTCATCTACTTTAATCAATTCTCTGATACTATCCTTGTTGCTGCGACACATCCCAATAAGCGGCCACTTGCCCAAACTGGAAGTGAATTGGAGTATGCCCAGGATCTTTCGTCCACAAGTACAAATTTGGATTCTTTTGGAAGAGCAAAATCGTATCTGACCCTCCGAATTTGAACTTTCCAAACTCATCTCCCTTGGCAACTTTCTTTCCTTTCAATTTCTTCATATCCACACCTGAAACTTGTGCCATTCCAATTGGAACAGATGCTACTAAACCTGCTGGTCCACCTGTATCAACAACGAAAACACCTCTTGCCTGTTGAAATTCGTAGCCTCCAACGGCACTATCTGGTGCGTCAAATTCTCCGTCTCCCGTTAACTCAACGTCTAGAAAAACTTTCCCTTGAACAGCTTTACACTCTTTTACGACTCCATCCGCTGGAGAGTGGAATCTATGGTAATCGAAGGGACTTAAGAAATAATGAACAAATGTTCCTCCATCGAAATGCTTCGCCAACTCTTTATCTTGTAACAACTCTTCAATGGTCGTTACATTGTGCGTATGCTTCAATTTTACGGTTGTCGGTTGTCCATTTAATCCTAACACTCTTCCGTGCTCACTAATTGGGTACGCCTGTTGATAGGTACAATCTGCCGATGAGACGATGGCATTATTGTTCCCTGGTTCTGCAATTGGACGCAGGGGAGTCTGTCCTTTTTTATTCGCTCCGTTAAACTCTCTGTAGAAGAACTCATTAAAGGTTTTCCACTTCTTCGCATTGTCCTTGTAAAGGTGGAAGTTGTACATAGGATCTGCTGCAAAAGAAGCCAATGATTCCAAGGTAAGCGATTCTTTTGTGTCTAAAAATGCTCCCCAATCAATTGCGAAATCGCGCAGCCAATCGGCAAAAACGAAGGTCCCATGCTTGTAATCTTGCATAGTTCCTCCAGTCAAAGGCAATTCCTGATCAACTAAAAAGTAGAACTGACACAGCAAATCATATACTTTCTGGTTGTAACCGTTCATCGTATCATCGCTCGTCCATGCCGCAGGATATTCTGGATCATACGTTTCGTTTGGAACAAGCACAAGATATTGCTGAATATAATCTAAATACTCATCTGGTGATGTTGGCCAGCCATTTCCATTGAATTCATTATCGATTACCTGATAAAGGTCTGGATGTAGCTCGGCATTTCCTCTTCTGTTGGCAATTAGCAACGAGGTTTCCAATGCAAGGCAGAATTCTTTGTCGTCCTTGATTTGTTTCTTCAATTCTTTGTAAGCAGTAGTAGTTTTTGGCCACTTTGGATTTGATTTACTCATAATAATGGTTGTTTAATTTATATGTGGTATTGTAAGTGAACCAAAATTATGAGTAAGGATCGGGTAATTACTGCGTAGAAATACCTGAAAATCACGGATTCTTCACAAATCTTTTAGTTATTTGCGCTGTGTTAGACTGAATGATCATGAAGTAAACCCCTGATTCTAGATTAGACACGTCCACCTGATATTCAACGAGATCTTGCGAGTCTTCATCTGAAAAAATCGTTTTGATACGTCTACCATGAATATCAGTGAGTGAAATTCCAACAACCTCCTTTCCTAAGTTTTGAAACGATAGATTCAACACATCACTTGTGGGATTTGGAAATACTTCAACATTTAAAATCAAGGAGTTTTCATCAATTGCACCTGTTGGTTGGCCATACTCATACGCCCCCATATCAACCGTTGAATATAAAATTCTAGGATTGAATAATAAATCAACCTCCGCAACACCACTGTTGTCGCCCGCATCAATGCAGGGCGAAGTATATAGCAATTGTAAACCGTCATCTGATGTCATCCAAACCCCGTCAAGACCAACACCATCTGCAATATCTTCAAACAAGGGATCCAAGTCAATGTTCCCCACTCCACTTCCAGAAATCACATGCGGAGCATTTTGTCCAGTCATGTCAATATCAGAATACGTTGCAAGCACTTGAGCTCCCGTTCCACGAACGTAGAATTGCGGGCCATCTGGTGATCCTGATGTCGTATTATTCCGAACAATACAGTTTTGAAGTGTCACAATGCACGTTCCGGACGATCCACCTCCGCTTGGATCCAGATTATCTGCAATGAAAGCACCACCATATCCATTCATGGCTGAATTATTAATGAATGCACAGTTGATGAGCACAGGCTGGCAATCTCCTCCGCTTCCGCCCCAAGCGTACATGGCTCCAACATTTGTGGAAGAAGTATTCTCGTAAAAGATGGTATTTATCACAGTAGGACTTCCTGTTCCGCCTACAGCGTAGGTATCCATTCCTCCTGCTTCAATTAATGCATGATTCTGTGCAAAAACACAATTAATGTAGGTCGGTAAGGTGCTTCCACCTCCGTAACCATTATTGAAAGCTCCTGCTCCCCATGAGGCAATGTTATTTCGGAACAAGCAGTGTCGTATGACAGGATCACAAAAACCGCCTGTATTGTATCCATCGTTGCACATCCCTCCGCCCAAACCATCTCCTGAGTTTGTCGGGCTTCGATTGTCATTCCCATATTCAATAATGAATCCATCAATCACCGCTGTCGAATCCAATTGTTGATTATAGATCACTTTATAGCTGTTATCTGCTGTTCCTGGACCTCCTATCTCTCCACTGAGAATACTGGTCAAGCCATTGCTTAAATTCCGCTCAGATAATTGCGTTTCTGTTCCCGCGAAACTGCCGTAAATGGCTAATCCGTTTCTCATACTAAATGAGATAGATCTGTCCGTAGAGGTTGTTGTGTGATAGGTTCCTGCTGCCACCCAGACTTCATCCCCAATTCCTGATGCATCAATAGCGGTCTGTAGAGCAGTCGCGGGATAGGCATCTGCCCAACTCGTCCCATCCATGGCCCCCGCACCTGAAGGTGTTACGTAGGCAGTTGCTCCAAGGGCACAGAGATTAAACAGGAGAAATAGTGTGATTAAGATAACTGGCTTTTTCATAGTGGTCGATTTCAACAATATGCTATTAAGTTATGCAATATTGATGGATAAATAAAGTCGAATACCACATGGCTACCCTAGCTCTTTTGTACAATTCTCGCTTTTGTGTTGTACACGAAACCTGCTCCTGCAATTGCCACTCCCATAATTAACAGGATGTTTGCTCCTGGCCAGTGCTGCACTTTAAAAATCATGCCTGCCATTTCAATCGCTAAACCTGCAAACAGTAAAAAATGATGTTCCTTGATTGATTGATTCCCTTGAAATTGATTCCTCACTTCAAGACCTCCCCAAATGAGTCCAGCAACCAATAAAGGTATAAATGCCCATCCAAAGAAAGCTCCGCCATGTATTACACTCACTGCATGAAGGGACCATGTGATTACTGCTCCATAGCGCGCAAAATCTACCATTCTTTTCGGTTCTTTCCGCCGGAAGCGTAAGCTGTAAAAAATCAATACGAGCCCTAGACTTAATAGTGAAGCTTCATATCCTAAATCGTTTCCTGTTATTCGTACGAACACTGATGTTGCCAATGCGAGCATTGAAAAGGCAATCAGGTTACCAAAATGCTTTGTTTGTTCCATAACTGTTATTTTCAAGGATAATTCAGATTCAAGGAAAAGGAACACTTTTCTAAAAAAGGAAAATGCTTCGGGACATTCCGAAGCATTTTCATGACTAAAATACATTTTAAGCACTCAATTAGTACAGTATATCTATTTTGAACGATGAAAGTTTGTCATTAAACTTGGGAGTATAATAAGCACCCCACCACTTCGTAGTATTGGTCGTAACAACATTCTGAGTAGAGGAAAAAATGTTTTCAAATCCAAGATTAGCTATTGTAAAAACTTTATCAGCAGAAACGGTAAGAATGATTTTCGTATCCTGATAATTTTTGTCATCATAAAGCCGTACCCTCAAGCTTTTATACTCTGGAGATTCAATTCTTAATGACGATGTTTTATCGTTGAATCCTTTTTTCCAAGGATTTGTGCTATAGGTATCTTTCAGATCTGAGTCGTAATGGCTGCTATAACTTTTGTTTATCCTTAAGTATCTGTCGCTAAAGTTATTATCATCGTAGAAAGTAACAGTGTATTCAAAACCAGATCTATTATGAATAGATTCATCCAGTTTTCTACCATCTTCCTCCTTCGGAAACAATCGTGACTCTTCACTCGTAATAATTGTCACCTCTGCCTTCTCGTTTTCATCATAATTAATGAGCGTAACGTAGTCTGGATTCGACTCGAAAAATGCATTCACATCGTTTTCTTTCGCTCCATAGTCGTACGAGACTTGTCCCTTTTCATTCTGCACAGTTTTGACCAGAATGTCTCCCATTCCTTCGAAGTTTACTGTTGACTCAGCTAATACCTTCACTTCTTCTTGAGGTACATTTACTTCATCTTTTTTACATGATACGAAGGCCATTCCGAAGGCCAACGCACATAAAATCATTCCTTTTTTCATTTTTCTTATTTAATAACGTTTCCTACTCTATTATTGGTTTTTCAGACACCACCACTCCCTATTTACGGGTTCAGAAACGAATCTACGGAAGGTTCATACGCGATTTTTGCCTATGGGGACTTTGGGCAGCAACACAAGAAAAAAGGGCAGAAAGGAAAGGACAATTATTCGAGTACCTTTCGAAAATAAGGAGCATAAAAAAAACCCACTTGGTAAAAAGCGGGCTTTAAATTCAGTGACGTTTCGACTATTTATCTTTCTCCACGTACTCTTCAAACGTTTTCAATTTCGGAGCTTTTACTTCCAACTTCTCTAACGCCGATTGGTATTTTTTCAGATCTTTCTTGCGGATTTCTGCCATTTTATCACGAGCCTCTTGCATGCGCTCTTTGATTAAGGCAACACCTTCCAATTGAGAAGAAGTTGGTGGTCCGAAGTTTCCTCCAATGGTACTGTAAATATCGCCAATGTCCTCGCGAAGCTTGTTTTCCGCTCGGCCTACAAAGTTATCACCTGTCGTGATAACAAGATCCGCGCGAAGTGCTTCCATCGAAGTAGCCGCTTTACCTCCTGTTTTAGCGAGCTTTGGATTGACTTGTGCTTGCATCTGAGCATGCTCCGTCCATGTCTTCAACTCGTATACCATGTACGCCAGTTCTTCATTGATATCGAACAATTCTTTCGTTGTCTCCTCCTGACGCTTACGTTCTGCTAAGGTAAACACCGATTTTTTCGGGTACGCTACTTCAATATCCGTTTTAAAGGTTTTCTTTCCTTTTTCGATGACAACGGTATACGTTCCTGCTGCTACTCTCGGTGCGAACATTCCACCACGTGAGAAGGTCTTACCTCCTGCCGTTTTTGGAGCTGTACCATTGAAGTTCCAATACACAAGGTTCAGACCTTTTGTCTTCTTTGGAGAAAGAGACGCAACATAATTCCCTTCTTTATCCAATACTTTCATGCGCATTTTACCGAAGGTATGACGCTTGGCCATATAGTATGCGATGCGCGCACCTGTCGATGGGTTTCGACCCACAAACTGCGTTTCACCACTTGTTCCTCCGAAGGTACTTTCCTCATCCATATAGAAAGTCGGCATCTCTGTAAAGAATACTTCTTCTTTGATGACCTCATCTGTAATTTGACGAAGTGGAGTAATATCATCAATGATGATGATTCCACGACCATGTGTTCCAAGAACCAAATCGTTCGTCTCCTTCTGCATAGTAATATAATGAACCGCTGTTGACGGCATGTTGTTTTCAAACTTCATCCAGTTCGAACCTCCGTCAACCGATACATACAAACCGAACTCAGTTCCTAAGAACAGAAGATTTGGATTTTCTAAATCTTCTTGGAAAGAGCGAGCAAATCCGTATACATTCTCATCAGCGAGTGACGTCCATGTTTTACCGAAATCTGTCGTTTTGTAACAATATGCGTTTCCGTCATTCTTTGTGTGACCATCAAATACTGCGTATGCCGTTCCTTTGTCGAATACACTCGCCTCAATGTGGTAACACCATGTGTTCGCTGGTAATTTCGCATTCAACAGGCCTTCAGTAACGTTCTCCCATGACTTTCCACCATTTTGACTTACCTGAACATTTCCATCATCTGTTCCAACCCAAATCACATTTTGATCAAGTGATGATTCAGCGATTGTGAAAATAGTACAGTGATTTTCTGCTCCTGAATTATCAACAGATAACCCACCAGATTCTGCTTGATTTTGCTTCGCAGGATCGTTCGTCGTGAGGTCTGGAGAAATCTTCGTCCAGGTATCTCCTTTGTCATTCGAGATATGCACAAACTGGCTCCCTACGTATAATCGATCAGGATTATTTGAGCTCGTAGTTATCGGTGCGTTCCAGTTAAAACGAAGTTTTGGGTCTCCTTTCACAGGGAATGGAGTAATTACTTTCGTTTGTCTGATTTCATCATCGTAGCGCCAAATTGTTTCAGCCCCCTGCATTTCAGAATACATGATGTGTGGTTTCGTTGGATGCGGATAGACACGGAATCCATCTCCAACTCCAATCACTTCCCAATCACGAGCTTCTACTCCACCTGGGCTTTTTGAAGGACCAAACCAACTTCCATTATCCTGCAATCCTCCATAGATATTATATGGCTGTTGATTGTCAACTGAGATATGATAGAACTGACAAATCGGTAGATTTTCAATCATTTCCATTGTTTCTCCTCCATTTAATGAGCGGTACAATCCACCATCTGTTGCAGAGAAAAGCTTATCAGGATCTGTAATATCGAACCAGATATCGTGAATGTCTGGGTGCATTGATCCCAAACTCTTAAAGGTATTTCCTCCATCACGGCTAATCGAACCAAATAGACCTGCTTTCGCAACCATATCCGGATTAGTTGGGTGAACTACTACTCGTGAAAAGTAGAATGGACGAACAGTCAATCCGAAATCAGAATTAGTGTGTTTCCATGATGCTCCTGCATCTTCAGAACGGTACATCCCATTTTTCTCTGGATCTTCTGATTCAATAACAGCATACAAAATGTTCGTCGCTGATGGTGCGATCGCAATTGCCAATCTTCCCAATTGTCCTTCAGGGAATCCATTGTGGATTTTGTTCCATGACTTTCCACCGTCCGTAGACTTGTAGAGTGCGCTTTGATCTCCACCAGAGCTGAATGACCAACCTGTCCTTCTGTGCTCCCAAAATGCCGCGTACATGATGTCAGGATTATTAGGATCCATTACCAATTCGGAACATCCTGTTTTCTCGTCGAGATAGAAGATTTTCTCCCATGTCGTTCCGCCATCAGTTGTTTTGTAAATACCTCTGTCCTCGCTATCTCCCCAAAGAGCACCAAGAACTCCAACGAAGATAACATCACTGTTTTCTGGGTGGATCTGAATCGAGCTAATGCGCTCAGATTTCTCCAATCCCATTTTCTTCCAGTTATTTCCACCATCCTTTGAATGGTAGATCCCATCTCCAACAGACGTACTATTACGCGTCCAGATTTCTCCCGTTCCAACCCAAATGCTTTTATCTGGATTTTGCGGATCAATGGCTACGCGTCCTATCGACTGGCAATGCTTATCGAAAATTGAGCTAAACATCACCCCTCCGTCCTGAGATTTCCAAACACCACCTCCAGCGGTTCCGATGTAAATTACCTTGTTATCAGTTGGGTGTCCTTCAATGTCGCTGACACGACCACTCATTAAAGCGGGGCCAATGTGACGTGCGCGTAGACCTCCAAATAGGTCATCACCTTTCAGTTCTGACACCGATTGGCTCATCGCTGCGCCAGTCAGCATAAGGAAACTTACTGCTAAAACTTGTTTTAACATGATACAATAATTAGGTTGATTATCTTACTCTTCCTCAGCTGGAAATGCGAATAAATCATCTGTTACCTCAGGATTTAACTCGATAGAATCCAATTCAATCAATTGACCATCCGAATCTTCTGTTTTGAATGTCATTGAAAAAGCAAAGTACATTCCATCTACCTCCTGGTAATCGCTGTACAAGGTAATTGCCATGTTTCCTTTTTCAGGTCCTTCCATCATTTCAGCTTCTGTTTGAAGCGGAACAAATGTTTCTTTATCAAAGTAGTAGTACTCAACGTTTTCTACTTCTTCACCTTCAAGAAGCATCGGCTTTAGGGTCACTTTCAATTTGTAACAATCAACTCCATCAACTACTGCATCTTCTAACAACTCTACTGTATACCCTTTATCTGAATAGTCCAACAATGGGCTTGGGTATTCACCAACAGAACGTTTCTTATTTTCAGAATCTTCTGTTTCAGATTTTTCCGCTTTTTGCGTCATGAAATTCGTACCCCATGCAACTTCTCCATCAAATGCATCCTGAGACATTGACATTCCCATCACTTCAAATTTTGTGATTGTTTTTCCATCTGCCATCATATACATCTCTAATGGAATGGTCATTCCTTGAGCTTCAACATTAGCCATCATTTTTTGTCCTTTCAAGTTACGGAACGCGTCTTTACCTCCCATTGCTTCAAAGTAGTTATCAATAATTTCGTCTGCCGTTACTTGTGCAAAACTTGAAACTGAGATCATCATTGTGATCGCTGCTAATAAAATCTTCATAATTGTGTCTGTTTTTTTATGAGGTTGAAGTTACGAAGAGTATAGCTGCAATGACCTCAAAAAAGTATGAGCGGTTTATTCCGTATTTCATCGTGTAAATCAACATTATCAATAAAAAACTGCGGTATTTAGTGATTATCAGACAACTTGTAAGTGAATTCCCACGTCTCAAGTTCAGAACATTAATTGATCAAACCGACACCAACTATGACATTACTGCGACTGCTACTCGTTTTACTGCTCTCTTTACCATTTACTTCACAATCACAGACTAGTAATACTGTTTCTGGACAACTTTTCGTACAACTAAAAGCTTCAGCACCACTCAACCTTACGTGGGCACCAGAACAATCGCAAAGGGCTAATCCGGTTTTCTCAGATTTGATAGGAAAGTACGGAATATCGAAAGTTTCGTGCCCTTTCAAATTGAACAATGAGGCATTGCAGCGAACATACCTTTTTGAGTTCGACCCTAATGCAAACACCGAAGAGTTGATCAGAGATCTGGAAAAACGAAACGAAATCAAGTATGCTGAACATGTTCCAACTTATCAAACTTCCTACGTCCCAAATGACCCGCAATACGGCACACAATGGCACTTGCAGACTATTCAGGCAGAACTAGCGTGGGATGTAATCACTACCCAAACAAATTCGGTTGTCGTTGCTGTGGTTGATGATGCAATTTTACTTACACATGAAGATTTACAGCCTAGCATCTGGACAAATACTGGAGAAGTGCCTGGAGACAACATTGACAACGATGGAAATGGGTACATCGATGATGTAAATGGATGGGATGCCGCTAACAACGATAATGACGCGAATCCTGACAATCCAACGAACACTTTCTTCTCTCACGGAACGCATTGTGCTGGAATTGCCGCAGCTCGAACGGATAATGCAATAGGCATTGCAAGTATTGGGTTTAACGCTCAAATCATGCCAATTAAGGCTGCTTCTCTTCCTAACCCAGGATCCATTGCTGCAGGATATGCAGGAGTTGAATACGCGATTATCAATGGAGCGGATGTCATTTCACTCTCTTGGGGTGGACCTGGGTATTCAGCGACTTACCAGCTTATTTTTGATCAAGCGTACGCACAAGGAATTGTTTGTGTGGCCGCAGCAGGAAATAGTAATAGTCCTTCGCTCATGTATCCCGCTTCGTATAATCATGTAATTAGTGTTGGAGCGACGGATCAAAATGATCAAAAAGCCACATTTTCCAATTACGGAAGCGCGATTGACGTAATGGCACCGGGAGTAGGTATTTACTCTTCGCTTGCAGGATCGAATAGTTCTTACGGAAGCAATTCAGGAACTTCTATGGCATGTCCAATGGTAGCGGGATTAGCCGCTTTGATGCTCGCCTGCGATCCAAATTTGTCTCCTGATGATGTAGAAAATTGCATTGAAAGTTCTGCAGATGACATTTATCCTGTCAACTCAAGTTACACAGGCCAGTTAGGTGCTGGTCGTATCAATGCAGCGAATGCCATGGCTTGCGTGAAAGAACTAATTGCCCGCTTTGAAGTAGATTATGAACTGGCCTGTCCAGGACAAAACATTCAATTCACGGACATCAGTCCAGGAACGCCTACATATTGGGAATGGTATTTCCCAGGAGGAACACCCGCTTCTTCAAATGTTCAAAATCCAGTTGTGAGTTACGCAGCACCTGGGTCGTATGACGTTACCTTAATCGTGAGTGACGGAACCAATTGGGATACACTTGTTAAACCCGCTTACATTACTGTTGCAGTTCCTTCTGCTACACTTTCAGGAGGAAGTACCATTCTCCCAGGGTACACGGGATACATTGAGTTCAACTTTACAGGGAACCCTCCATTTACAGTTAATTACACGGACGGTATTAATAACTTCACCGAATCTGGAATAACAGCCAACCCTTATTATCACCCAGTCAATCCTACAGATACCACGACCTATACCATTACAGGTTTTGCGGATGCGGGTTGCTCCGGTAACATCAGCGGTTCTGCAATCGTCAACGTAATTCCACAAACAGCATCATCAAGTTGTTACTACACCAAAGTATACGGTGATATTGACAACAATAGTCTCTCAGAAATCTATCATGATGTTGCTGAGGATGCAACTTATGCAGTTGGAAGACATGATACAGATGGAGCGCTATTTTGTCGTTTCAATTCCAATGGTGATTTAAGTTTCGCTGTCCAGATTGAGTCATTCGCAGGTGGATTTAGTGACATCGCTCCTGCTCCAAACGGAGATAAAGTGTGTTTGGGAAGCGATAACGAAGACATTATTATTGCGCGATTTACCAACACCGGAACCTTAGTTTGGGCAAGACGTTACGACATCATTCGTGAGCGTTCTCCAGATATTATTGTTTCGCAAGGCGATAGTTACATCATAGGCTGTTGGTATTCGACTGGTGGTAGTTCAGATAATGCTGCCTTTATGCGAATTGATGGTCTCGGAAATATCATTTGGGAGACGAGCTTCCACAGTCTGGATGATCAAATTTATGAGATGGTTCCAAACGGAACAGGTGGAGCAATTTTCTCAGGAGGAATTCACGGAGGTGGATCTGTTGACATGTTCGTTGGAGAAATTGACGTTAACGGGGTTTTCGGAACAATCGCAGAATACAATCACTCAACAAATGTGATGAATGAGGCCTATCAAGTCATCAAAACGATGAACAATGAATATGTGGCGATGAGTAAACTTAACCCATCGAATACGGTTCCATTTGATGCCAACATCTTGCGCATGGATGCGAATTTCGATAAACTCTGGGAAGTTAACTTCACCTACGGAGGTAACGGTCGAATCCGATACATTGATGACGTAGTGGAAGACTCTCATGGTGACCTTTACGTTTCGTGTCGTTATGAAATTGGCTCTCCTGACATTGGAGTTGTACTTAAGTTTGATGCAAACGGAAACTTCCTTTGGTCAAAACAACTGACAGATACACGTGCCCTCAAACTTTCGACCACGAGCAGCACACCAACAGACAACTTAATGGTCGCTCGATTCCATACGGGAGTGAATAATGGAGGGCTCGATTTATTCTTGGCCAGAACGGATACCTCTTTGAACAGTTGTATTGCAGCTCCGGTACCAACTAGTTTCCTTCCTGGAGTATCTACGCGAACGAATTTACCGTTTTCAGTGAGCAACATTCAATTCACAATTACGAATCTTACCCCAGTCTTCACGCCATTGACATATTCTACCATAACGATCTGTGAGGATTGTTCCGTAGACACATGTACGAACGAAGTAACGGCAAACTTCTTCGGAAGTGATGTTTGTTTGGGAGATACAAGCTTCTTCGTTGATCAATCTACAACAACCGTTGGAAATATTGGAAACTGGAACTGGGACTTCGGTGATGGATCAATGGTCGGGGGAACGGGAACACCTGGGCATCAATATCAAAATCCAGGAGCGTATGACGTGACCTTGATTGTAAACAACGATTCTATTCCTCTCTGTTTCGATACCTTAATCGTAACCGTAAACGTTGCAGATGCCACGTTGGAATTACCACCCGACAGCACCATTTGTTTGGGCGATAGTTTACTTCTTCAATTAGAGATGGGTTGTAACGCTTCGTCTTATGGATGGGATTTTAGCTGGACTCCCGCAGGCTCAATGAATGACCCAACTTTACAACAACCGACCGTTTCTCCGACATCAACAACAACGTATACGGTAGTAGCAACTAAGAACGGTGATACCTTAACTGGTTCGGTCACAATTACTGTTGATTTGAATTGTTGTGTGAGTCATGCTGCATTCGAACCTACGACATGGTGTGAAGGCGAAAATCCACCTATTGTAAACACAAGCTCATCCACAGGGGCAACAACCTATACGTGGGATTTCGGACCGAACGTGACGCCTTCTACTTACGTTGGCACCACTCCTCCACCATTGAACTTTAATGGAATTGGATTGTTCCCCGTAACACTTATTCTAGATGACGATTGTGGTTCAGACACCCTTTACCAAACCATCAACATTAACGGTTTGCCGATAGCGTATGCTGGCATTGATACATCATTCTGTGGTGGCGGTTCGGTTGAAGTTGGAGACAGTTTAACTTCTGGATATGAGTACAGCTGGACACCTGCAGGATTAGTCGATGATCCTACGGATCCACATCCAATCGCTACGTATACGACAGACACTACATTGATTGTGACGGTTACAGATACTTGGACGGGATGTACCAATTCGGATACGGTTGTTTTAACAAACATTCCACTTCCAGAATTTGATTTTGGCCCCGATGCAATCTTGTGTAATGGCGCCTCTCTGACGCTTGATCCTGGAGTTGGTGGAACAGTTGCTTGGCAAGACGGCTCTATTAGTCCAACGTACACGGTGACGCAACCAGGAACATATTACGCAACCGTGACTTCAGATGTTGGTTCGTGTGAATATTCAGATACGATTTTGGTATCAACAGCCACATTGCCGGCTATCAACCTTGGTGATGATTACTTGATTTGTGAAGGAAGTTCAGCTGTTCTGTCACCAGAATCTACTGTTCCGGGAGACTACTTATGGAACACAGGAAGTACTCAACCCGTATTGGAAGTGACTGAATTTGGAGAATACATCCTAACTTATTCCAATGGATGTGGAACTGCTAGCGACACAATTGTGATTGGAGATTTGGAATGTAATTGTTCGGTTTATTTCCCGAATACGTTTACGCCAGATGCAGATGAATTCAATCAAGTCTTCAAAGCAGAGTACGATTGCATCTTCTACGATTTCAATTTGAAAATTTACAACCGTTGGGGAGAAGTGATATTTGAGTCATTTGATCCAGCTGCAGGTTGGGACGCGACATACAGCGGAAGAATCGTACAGTCGGGAACATACACATGGACTCTGCGTTACACCAGCGACAACGGTATTGAGAAAACGCTCACTGGACATGTGAACGTGATCAAATAACACCATTCAACATAAAAAGGCCGAGACAATTAATTGTCTCGGCCTATCTAATCGACTGTACACAAGGACAGCCCAACACGAACTTTCTAAAACTTCACAACGTACATCAAGTTTGGAACCAGTGACAACTGCGTATCTTGCTCGACCTGACCTGTTCTTCCATCATAATATTCTGAAACGGCTGCTTGATGGTTGGTCAAGTTTTGGATATCAATTTTAATTGAATGGCTTGTCTTTTTCATATCCACACGATAGGTCATCCCAAGGTTCAAAAAGAAGATATTCTCACCTTTTGCTGAATACGGCTTATCCCATTGACGAACGGTATATCCAGCAGCTTGAGAAGCTTCCAAATCAATTGGTGTGTAGCGATTTCCTCCCAACATAGATACCTTCGTATTGATTCCGAATGTTTTATTTCCTTTCTTTCCAAACTTGAATTCTTTACCCATTAACACGTTTGTCGCGTAGTTCGCATCATAACGAGAATCGCGCTCTACACCATCCATCGCCGTATACTTTGACTTGTACAACGATCCTGTAATCAGGTAGTAAAAATTGTTGCTAAAGAAGCGCTCAACTGTCAATTCTACCCCATAATTTCTACCCGTTCCTTCGTTAACCATTTCGATTGTTGGTATTCCCGAAGCTGTATTAATGATCGAGAACGTTCCCGTTGGGTCATTGTGTACTGGAATGTTGTACAAATGTTGGTAGTAAACTTCTGTCTTTGCGTACAGGTGTTCGCTCAACTGAAAGCCGTATCCAGCCACAAAGTGTGCACTTTTCGATAATTCCAAATTACGGTTTGGCGCTAGATACGTTCCATCAGGTTGCAACTGATTGTAGAGATAAGTAGAAATGCTCTCGGCCTTGCTATGCATACCGAAACCAAGTGAAAAACTTTGTCGTGGTGTGGGTTTCCATTTCATCCCCAAACGAGGTTCAATTGCGCTGCTGTTGTTCAGCAAGAAACTCGTATGATGAACTCCGGACACAATCGTCAGGTCATTACTCGCACGATACTTCCAACTCACAAAGGACTGGATCATTCCTGCTGATCCTGACGCATCCATAATTCGTGACAAAACACCCGACTCGTTTTCGTCTTCCAATTCGTAAAACTGATAGATCGAATGCGTGTACGTCGCACCAGCTTGGAAAATGTTTTTCTGATTTGGCTTGTAGTTCACTATCGATTGTGCCTTAATCTTATGATCATCAAAAGAATCACTGAACGAATCGTACAGAGCACTGCTATCTGATTTCAATTCCTCCACATCCACATAATTTCCGAATGTCGAGGCAGATACATAACTCTTGACATAGACCTGAGGGTTCACAACATAAAGATGCTTCAAACCTACAACTCCCATTCTAGATCCAAAATCGTAGCGAGCATATACCTGCCCTGTCTCATCATTCTCATCCGTTTGTAAAATATGACTGATCCCTCCTAGACCAATCAACGAAAAACGTCCCGCCTTCTTTGTCGGTAAATCCACTTTGAACGAAGCGTCCTGATAGATAGGAATTCCATCAAAATCGAGAATACCCAATTTATCGAGCAATGCGATCGAAGAATATCGGTAATTCACTAAATACGAACCTCTGTAGCCTTCTTTGAATGGACCTTCCAATGTTCCATCGATACCTAGAACGCCAGCCGAAAAGGTGTATTCGCGCTTCTCATTATTTCCTTGACGGAAGCGAACATCAAACACTCCTGAAAGTGCATTTCCATATTCTGGTGCAAAAGCTCCCGAAAAGAAATCCGAGTTCGCCAGCATAGACCCATTCAATGCGTTTACGGGGCCTCCAGTAGAGCCCTCACCAGCGAAGTGATTTGGATTCGGAATGTCAATTCCGTCCAGTCTCCACAAAATTCCCCGTGGTGAATTACCACGAACAACAATATCATTATCTCCTTCGGCGTCACCGTTCACGCCAGCGAAACCAGAAACCATTCGCGCTGGATCATTCAAAGAACCTGCATAGCGATTCGTCTCTTCCACTGTAAAGGTTTTGGCACTAACGGTAGCCATTTTATTAATCGATTCTGATTTATCTTTAGTCGCCTTCACTTCGACATTGGTCACTTCTTGAATATCCTCAAGGAGCTCTAGGTTTACAATTTTCTCTTTACCTGATTCAATAAGAACAGATGGAAGGTTAATCTCTCGGTATCCAACTGCTGTTATTTTTAAATGGACTCTTCCGACCCTTACTTCTTTGATGGAAAAATCCCCATTTTCATCAGTAATTGCTCCTTTCGTTGGAGAGGTTCCAACGACCATCACTTTCGCGCCGAAAACGGGAATTTTGGAATCAGTATCAATCAGTGTGCCGCGGATGGTTTGAGTAAATTCTTGAGCGTACACTCCTCCAAAAAATGTCATAAACATTAGAAGAGTTAGGGTTTTCATCACTTTCATGTTCTTTGGGTTGTAGATTATATCCTTAGGACAATTGGATTGATCATATCCCCTATGCGCGAGAACAAAAAATTAAAAAAACAGGTTTTTACCTCACCATTTGTGATGAGATTCGTTGTGTAAATAGTAACCGTACCTGCTAACAAAAAGTGAACTGGAAAGAAATCAATTCGAACATGAGCCTACACCTCGCCGCAATACGCTCGCTTGCGTCCATTATTCTGTTGACGATCATCTCGACTGCTAACAGTTACGCGCAATATTCTCTCTCGTTGGGGACAAATTATGTCCATTCTTTTGGGGAACGATCGATTGATTTTCAGAATGAGAACTTCAATTTGAACTCAACTCATGGGTTTGAAATTACAGTGAACAACGCCTATCAATTTCCGAGCACAAAAATTCAAGCAATTTTCGAGGCTGGATTTCGTCAACTATATTTCTCTGGAAACTCTGCGAACCTAACGTACTCTGGGCAATTGAATAAGTTAATTGGGGCTCTTGGAATAAATTATTCGTTTACTGACAAATTTGGTGCAGCGGCATATATCGAAGCAGAAAACAACCTCGAGTTTGACTATTTCTATTCGGAAACTGGAGATTTATTTCGAGTTTCCCTGAGTCTTGAGTCAACATTTGATCTCACACCACGACTTGGAATCACGCTCTTATTGAGTAGAGCAATGACACCTATTACGAACGCCTATATCATCACAAACCCTCAGTATCAAGTCAGACTTGGACTGATTTACCAATTCCTAAAATGAAATTAACCTATCCAATCATATTCATTTGTTTGATCGTCGGGTTTGGTTGTACCAAATTCACCGTTGAAGAAAGCTTACCTGACATTACCAATATCTCACCGAGTAGTATGAATTCCGAACTTGATCGAATTCATATTGTTGCAGATGTAGACTCATTTGAGTACATGTATACGTTCTACGGAGGCGATACCCAAATATCGGCGAGCATAGAATATTACAATAAGCACGGTATTCTTTTGTTCGAACAGAGCGCCAAGATCAACATAAAAGGAGCAGGATCGGCCAACAATCCAATGAAGTCATTGGGTATTGTATTCGACGATAAAGTGAATAATTCAGCCTTCCAGATTATAGAAACTTCGCAGGCCTTGCCAAATGACGATCTTAGTCAGCTACAATCAATCAGGTTGAGGAATTCAGGAAACGACGATGGCGTAACGCATTTAAAAGATCTTTCACTAGCGGAACTTGCCATTCGAAACTCGATAGATCTTGAGTTAAAATACGGAAAGGCCGTGCATGCATTTGTTAATGGAGAATACTTCGGACTGCTGAATCTTCGCACAGAAGTTGACCGCATGGGGCTTTCTGATTTACTCGGAGTGAACGTCGATGATATCACAATCATGAAAATGGATACACCCAACGATGACCTCGATTTTCGAGAAGGAGATGAACAAGTGGCACAGGCATTAATTGATGCAATTGAGACGGAGGATGGAACTGCACTAAATCAATTGCTTGACATCGATAATTTCATTGATTATCTGATTTACGAGGATTACATCGGTAACATAGATTGGCCGCAGAACAACGTACGACTTTATAGTGTAAACGGTAATAAATTTCGTTTTTTACTCTATGATTTAGATGGAGCCGCAACCAAAAATAGGGCAGCACGGCTTCCCAAAATGGAATACCTCGAAGATGATGTTTCAAAAATCTATCAAATTTTACGAAATCACGATCAAGGATTTATCCAAACTTTAGAGGAGCGTCAAGCTGAAATATATGAGGTTTTATCTACTACCAAATTCAACGCGATTGTGGATGACCTTAGCCAAAACATCCATAGTGAAATCGGCTATTTGATTAAAAAGTGGGGCGCCCCAAACAGCACGTTGGAATGGTTAATGAATGTTGATAAGCTAAAACAAGATTTTCAAGTAAATGACTTTTACAATCGAAAACTCTATGAACTACTCGATTAAACTATTCCTGACTTTTCTCTCTGCTTGCCTGATTTCAACTGCTACCGTATTCGGACAAACGGAAGATGTCGAGAAAGTAAATGAACTTTGGACAGGAGCTTCGTTGAGTTACAAGCTGAACAAGAAGATTCAGTTTAGCGTT
Organism: Crocinitomicaceae bacterium; assembly: GCA_045105095.1. GTDB lineage: Bacteria > Bacteroidota > Bacteroidia > Flavobacteriales_D > Crocinitomicaceae > UBA4466. The sequence continues at coordinate 30,302 of JBGCDF010000268.1, forward strand.
GATCAGCAAGTTCGTCTTACGGACAATTTGAATAAGGTTCGAAATACGTTTTTTGAGTTCGGGGTGAAATACAGATTTAACAAATACCTATCAATGCGCGCTCAACATAGATATACCATGCCGAATGGTGAACGCCATGTAAATCGTTTCACACTTGACGGAACAGGTAAATATAAAATCAAATCGACTCATCTTGAGCTTGCTTATCGCATACGATTTCAGCATGCAGTCACGACATTCACTCAGGAACCAGAAACCTACCTAAGGAACAGAATTCAACTTCGCTATCGATTGATAAAGGGAATATGTGTATTCGCGAGGTACGAAAGTTTTTATCAATTCAATGATAAGCAGCGGTTCCGAAGAAACCTTTACGCTGCTGGTGTCGACTTCAAACTCAACAAAAAACTGGATGTATCTGTTTTCTATCGTTTGGATCAGAAGATTAACACAAATAATCCTGAACGACGAAATATCGTTGCTGTGCTAGCAAGTTTTGAGATTTAGCTCATCATTCCATTCCTGAGAAGACAATGAACTATCATTTTTTGGTTCATTTCTGCTTAATCTCATCTCAACGACAAAAAAAATTAGAGAACCTTTGAAAAGCTTGAAGTTTTGCAGCTAAACGGTTTAGTTTAAATCTGGGAGTTATTATTAAGTAATGCGTTGAATATGATCGGTTCGGAACATTAAAAAAAATTACATAACTTGAATCCACAAAACGAACTAAATCGTTTTAGTTAGCTATATAGCTATGAGGCTCCTATGGATAAAATTTCTGCTTTTGGTCACAATGTTGACTTGTCACTTTGTGGGTGCTCAGGACGTACTTGTTTCAGGAACAATTTATTCTTCGACTGATAGTACGGCGATACCCGATGTAAAAGTCAAGATTCTTGGAACAAATAGCGGCACGCTATCAGATTGGGATGGCAATTTTACAATCAAGGCTTCACCAAACGACACGCTGGAGCTAAGTT
>JBGCDF010000269.1:0-8765 GCA_045105095.1 Crocinitomicaceae bacterium
CAACTATCCCTCTTCTCACCGCGCTATGATTCCTTCCGAGTTGAAAACGAAAGGCTTCTTTGATTTCGGTGAGTTCAATCATTACGCGCTAAAGAAAGACACAAACGATGTAGTCATCTTGTCCAGTAAGAACTTTACGGCGATTGACCTCGTCACGTCTTTCTCCTATTTGTTCAGTTTCTTCGGATTATTACTTCTTCCGCTCCTTTTCAGGTTCAGTGCGAGTCAATCGAATAGAAAGACTTTTAGTCTCGCGATGAAAATCCAGCTGGTGCTGATCTCGCTGGTATTCCTTTCTCTTCTCGCTTTTGGATGGGGAAGCGGTGTCTTTGTGAGCAATCAATACAATCAATACACGGATGACGTTATCAGTGAAAAGCTGAATTCTGTTCAGACTGAAGTGAGAGCAAAACTGGGTGATTTCAATGAACTTTCTGCCTACGAGAATGGAAACTATATGCATTACATTCTTCAGAAGTTTGCCAAGGTTTTCTACACGGATATCAACCTTTACGATAATGAAGGGTACTTTTTGGCCACATCCCGCCCGAAGGTATTTAATGTTGGTTTATTGAGCGAGCAGATGAATCCGATTGCTTTTCAAGAGATGAAATTCAATCAGAAAAGTGAATTCGTACATGACGAAAACATCGGGCAATTGAATTATTCGTCCGCTTACCTTCCTTTCTACAATAAGAAAGGCGTTCGTATGGGCTTCATCAACCTTCAGCATTTTGGGCAACAACGTGAATTTGAGAACCAGATTCAAAAATTCATGGTAGCCATTATCAATGTGTTCATTCTGCTGTTAGCCATTTCGATTGTCTTGGCGATCTTCATTTCAGCTTGGTTGACTTCTCCTCTGCGAATACTTCAGGAAAGCTTTGCAAGCGTGAAGTTTGGGAAGTACAATGAGCAGATCTCTTATGACAGGGAAGATGAGATCGGAGCGCTCGTGAAGGATTACAACCAAAAGCTATTAGAGTTGGAATTTGCGGCGCAGCAATTAGCAAAGAGCGAGCGTGAATCGGCGTGGCGTGAAATGGCGAAGCAAGTAGCCCACGAGATCAAAAATCCGCTTACCCCCATGAAGTTGAGCGTTCAGCAATTACTTCGCGTATACGATCCTGATGATCCGAAAAGTGGGGAAAAACTTCAGAAAGTGGCCAATTCGATGATTGAGCAAATTGATGCCCTCACGAACATCGCCAACGAGTTCTCCTCGTTCGCAAAAATGCCAAACCCATTAGAATCTCGATTCGATCTGGTTTCTCTCATTCGAGGTGTTGCAGAAGTATTTAGAGCCCAAGGTAAGATTGAGTTGAGTATTCAAGTTAACCCTGATGAAATATTTGTATTGGCGGACAAGGATCAGTTTGTGCGTGTATTCAATAATTTGATCAAAAATGCTATTCAGGCTATCCCTGCTGATCGAGCTGGAAAAATTTCTATCGATGCTACCCAGCAAGATAAGAAGGTTCTGATCAAGATTACTGACAATGGTGTTGGGATCGATCCGTCAAAAGTCGGGAAGATCTTTGTTCCATATTTCACCACGAAGAGTACGGGTACCGGTTTAGGCCTGGCGATGGTGAAACAGATTATTGAAAATCATCAAGGAACGATTGATTTCGACACAGAGTTGGGGGTTGGGACCACGTTTGAAGTGGTGTTGCCTGTGAGCGATTAAGTTGGGCTTCGGCTCCGCTCAGCCCGCGCGCTATGCAAATTACACCCGAAAATCGAGGGCTGAGCAAGCCGTTGCGCTGCAACAAGAGAGGTAAACGTTAGTTTCATCCTATCGAAGTCCGTTTCTTTAACCCATTTCCGAAAACAAAAAACCCGATTCAATCGGCCGAAACCTGACTAAACCGGGTATTTTAAACTACGCTCACTTATCTAGTCCACATCCCGATAAGTATCGGGGGTCCGAACTAGAAAAACGAATCAGACAATAAGGAAGTATACCAATAGAATTATATCGATTGCTATACTAAGTGCAGTGGCGTAGAAAATGTAACGCATTGGTGCTACTGCTAATAATAGGCTGAGAGTCGTCATCGTTGGAATGACAACAAGGATTAGTGACCATAGGTGGTCAATTGCCCCCATTCCTACGGTTATTCCTCCGAGGCACCCAACGATTAGGATAAATACTGTGATTAACCCAAATCGGTTGAACTCAGCATCTTTCTCCCATGCATAATTTTGGTTGACTTTTGTAACTGTTTGGTTATGATTTTGCGCTATACTGTTTGTTATTGCTTCTGCTGCCATGATTCGTTTTTTTAATGAATATTGTCTCGATCAATTAGCTGACTGATCCTTCATTACAAAAGTGCGGGTAATCAACTGGGGGTGAAATGACTTCCGTTTGTAGGAAAAACTGATTATTATCAGGAAAAAAACTGATGTGGTAGTTGGGGGTGGTGATAGCGGGCATCGGCTCCGCTCAGCCCTCGTGTATGGGTTAGAAATTGTTGCGGGCTGAGCGGAGCCGATGCCCGAATTCAAAAAAACAGCCACTCCTTCCGATAGTTATCGGAACAAAGTGACTGCTTGCTTTACTTATTATGATTTAGGGTAAGATCCACCCTACTTCTTGCTTGATCTAATGCTCTGAGCCTTCTTTCTTTTCTTTAAGCTCCGCTTCGAATGCGGTGTATTTCGCTTTTAACTCTTCAAACTGAGTAATCTTCTTTCTGGTTTGATTCGCGTAAGCCGCATCATTATTTTCTTCGTATGCCGCAAGTTCTTCTTTTAATTCATCGATCTTCTTACCACATCCTTTTTTAATGTAATTGACGAATTGAGGCATAAACATTTGCGTATAGACACCTCCGTCTTCGTATATGTTCTGATACAAGTCATAGGATTTATCGAAGATTTCGTAATCCTGACGTCCTACGTAACCTGTGTAAGCTCCGAGTACACCAAGTATATCATATCCTTGTAGCGAATTCCCCGTCATGATTCTTTCGAAGAACGCGTATTTGTCAGCTCCTCCGTAAGCTCCATATAGTGTCGCAATACCTGTCATCATTTTCGACGATTCCTCGTTTTCCAGAGGCCCAGCCAATTCCATGGCTTTATCCGGATTGTCCTTTCCTAAAGAACTCAAAGCTGAAGAAATAACACTATACGACTGATCATTTGAGATCGCCGCGACATACAATGGTTCTACCTCTTCAGGTTCAATCAACTTTCGAAGCTTAGACAAAGCCGCGCTGCGTACACTTGATTCTGGGTCATTTATCGCCATGTCTTTCAAAACGGAAATTCCCTCTTCACGTTTTTCCTCTTTCAATTTCTTCGTTAGCGTAATCGCTTCTTTTCGAATTCCCCAGAACGGATCTTTCAACGCATCCAAAATCAATTGTTGACTTTCTGGCGACGTTTTTTTGGCTCCTTTTTTCAATCCATCCAGACGTGCTAAGTAACGCTCACCGTTGTAATATTGGTGGATGTAGATTTCCTGAGGTTTGCTCTCTCTTTTCTTCGCCAGAAGAGTCTGTTGATAATCGTAAACGTATCCTTTCAACTCACCTTTAAACGGTAACGAAAATTCTTCGGTTAACTCATCAACAACAACCTTGTGAATGTGCTTCCCTTCAGAATCGAATACTGCTACTTCCATTGGAAGTTTGTAAATAGGTGCAAGTTCCAGGTTTTGTTTTTGTTCCACAGTAATGTTTAAGGTGCTCATTCCTTCATCCAACTCCTGATCGAATTTCAAAACTGGATATCCCGACCCAAGAAACCACTGATTGAAGAACCAATTCAAATCTTCTCCTGAAACTTCCTCAAACGCCAATCTCAATTGGTGAAATTCTGCAGGTTTGAATTTGTTCGTTTCTAGGTAGTTATTCATCCCTGTAAAGAAGGCCTCATCTCCCAAATAGTTACGAAGCATGTGTAAAATACGTCCTCCTTTATTATACGAGTGTCCATCAAACATTTCTTCCTTTTCATCGTAATCGAACCAGATTAAATCATGGTGGCCTTGCATCTGCGCTGTTTGGTAATACCCATCTGCTTCGACATCTGCATAATAATCAGCTTGATCCAATCCGTATCTGTGTTCATCCCATAAGTACTGAGAGTAGTTCGCGAATGACTCATTCAATGGAAGATTTGACCATGATTCACAGGTAACCAGATCTCCGAACCAGTGGTGAAATAACTCATGAGCAATTGTGGAGTTATCATTGTCGTCCAACAATTCTCGCTTGTTCTTGTAGACAAAATCTCCAAAGATTACGGCTCCTGTATTTTCCATTGCTCCAGAAACATACTCGCGCACAACAATTTGGTGATACTTATCCCATGGGTAGTGAACCCCTGTTAATTCAGAGAAGAACTTAATCATTTCAGGCGTTTCCCCGAAAATATCTGTGGCATACTGCTCCCATTCAGGCTCTACGTAATAATTTACCTCCATCACTGATCCGTCAGGGCGCGTGTAGCTATCTTTTATCACTTTGAATTCTCCAATACCCATCATAAACAGATACGGCGCATGTGGCAATTCTTGCTTCCAGTGATCAACACGTTTTCCGGCTCCAACTTTCTTACTCGAAATCATTTTACCATTGGAAAGTGTTACGTACTTATCTTCAACGGTGATGAAAATCTCTTGAGTTGTTTTTGCATTCGGTGAATCAATCGTTGGAAACCAAACTGAGCTCGCTTCCGTTTCACCTTGCGTCCAAATTTGAGGCATTTTGTCTGGATCTTCTCCCGTTGGGTTGATGAAATACAATCCCTTATCTGAAGAAATTGCGGCGCTTCCTCCTGTCTCTCTCTCTTCTGGGCAAGCCACGTAATCAATGGTTACCGTGTACTCGTCGTTGCGCGTGTATTCTTTGCCTAAACTGATCGTAAGGAAGTTCTCTTCGTATAGGTACTTCAAAGGCTTACCGTCCATTGAAACCGAATTGATGATCATTGCTTTCGCATCCAAAATCAACTTATTCGATGCGTAAAAATGTGGCTTTGCGGTAATGGTTGCAACACCATTCATTCTTGATTTCGCCCAATCAAAGTTGACCTCTAGTTTCGTGTGAATTAAGTCTGTTAGAATAGTTTCTGTTTCTCGGTAAACAGGACGCTCTGTTGGCAATTCGGGTTCCGGCTCTATAAATTTCTCAGGGATTACCTCTTGAGTCGTTTCCACAACTGTTGTTGTCGTTGTAGTACCGGTTTCTTCTTTTGTTGTACCACATGCTGAAAGGGCAATTGCAGTACCAATAATGATCAACTTTTTCATACTAATTAGAAGTTATGTAATGCAAAGAAGGTCATTAAAATCGATTTGCTTAATGTTTTTTACAGCATCGGACTATGATTCTGTTATTTTTGTATAAAACGCTGATAAATGGCAAATCCAACTTGGACCGTAGATGGTCAAGATATCGAAAGTGGCATCAATTCAATGATTACCTGGGATGACCACCGTTTCTTCACACTCGTTCATAACGGGATAACTTTTCATGGTGAAGTAATGAATGAAGATTTGGAAAACAACCAGCTTCGTTTGAAAATCAATCACCGTGTTTTCGATGTGAAGAAGCATGGGCCTTTGGATGAACTAATTGCCTCTATGGGATTGGATAAACCGAAAATTCGTCAGTTGAAAGAGTTGGTAGCCCCTATGCCGGGTCGAATCGTCAATATCGCTGTTGAAATTGGTCAGGAGCTGGATATGGGAGATGAGATTTTGTCTTTAGAGGCCATGAAAATGGAGAACGTTCTGAAGGCCGAAGGAGTCGGGAAAGTTAAATCCATTTCGATTGCCAAGGATGATGTTGTAGAGAAGGGATCAGTTTTAATCGAATTCGAATAGCCCGGTGAGCATTCGCCAAAGAATTTCACTTCTTGCTCTAAGTGTCATTCACTTCATTTTTCTAGTTGTATTAGTCGAAGGAAACGCTAGTAACATTGGTGTGCAATTGGTGATTATTTCATCACTTGTCTTCTTGATCGTAGGATATGTGCGAGCACCAAAATCAGAAAGTACTCATTCGAAAATTGGAACGCTTATTCATCCGTTTGCCATCGCATTTGCAGGTGTTCTCACATTCTATTTAAGCACAGACTTAAAACTAGGACCAGTAATCGCTTCGGCAGGAGTCGGGTTCATTGCTTCGTACTTGTCCCTTTTTAACTCTTCTTTTTTGAAATCTCTTCCCGTCCCTATTTATTGCGGAACCTTCGTTGGGATGTGCAGCAGTTTTCTCTCAGAAGACTACTTCTTTGTGGGCTACGCTGGCTTAGTTGCAGGAATAATTTACCTCATCACGCGTGATGCGCTGAATGGTGTGGGCGGAAAATTAGGAACGATTGCCTTTGGAGGAGTCGTGATTGTCTCATGTATTTTCTCGCTGCTATGAATGAGTTCATTTTATTCTTTACCGGAGGAATTGGAGCCTTTTTGACATTTGTCGTCGCCCATGATTTGAAGCAAGGCGCAGTGCGAGCTTCCGCAGGATTATCACTCATCGTTGGATTGTTCTTTTATTCTTTTCCTGATTTGATTTCCCCCGAGCTTACTTTGGATATTCCATTGGTGTTTTTTGGGGCAAGTTTCGTTGGAATGACAGGCAGTCACGTTGTGAAAAGCCGATGGTTAATGCTTTTGGGCGGTGTGATCTTTTCTGGAATTTATCTTGTTTCAGGTGAGGTATTTGTAGGCTACGGTGGAAAATTGGGAACTGCTGCGTGCATTTCGAGTTTGATTGTTTTCGGGGTGAGTGTTTTACTGAAACGATCTAAAATCCGATAATTGAAGCGGTAAATCCCAATAGATTTTTATTTGTGCTTGGCTTTGACAATCCTCCCGGCGGCAATGGTAAAGTAGCTACGTCCTATTCTAAATTGTTTCCCTGATTCAATGGAACGCATGTCTAAATCATCTTCGATCGTGTGCACCGATCCTCCGGTATCATAAGCCGCTTGAATGTAATCCACATTGATGCCGATTCCTGGTTGTGCTCCACACAAAATGATGTGAATCGGAACACTTACCTTATCCAGTAGAGATAAATCTCGAGGCGTTGCCCAATTGTCTGCAACCATGATAATTTCGTCACAATCAGAAAAGAGTTTCATTCCTTTGATTGTGGCTTCTACATTGTTCTCCGGACAGTCTCCTCCACCTCCTTTTCGCATGGTGTATTTCATTTTTTTGAGAACGGGATCGAATGCTTCGTTTTCTACGCCGTAAACTCCACCAACGTTCCCCGTTCTCTTATTTTGATCTGGAGTGGCGTCGCCATCATTAAAAAACGTAAACGCTTTTACTTGACTAGAATCTTGTGTAGCCTCAACCCACGCCATTGTCTTAGCTATGTATGGAGACATACTCCCAGTTACATCCATAATGACGAGTGTGTTCTGCCAATTTGGATGGCGCTTAAACGTAGCCTGGACGGCATTAAATTCCTCAGAATCCCAGACGTAAGGGTTGCCGAAACCTACTCCATCTTCCGTATCGCATTCCTTCTTGATGTAATAGTACAAATAGTAATATTTCGTCGCATCACCAGCTCCAAAACCATTAAATGAATTAGAGCCATGAGTGTTGTTACCAAGAGACATCATGCTATCATCAAACGCTTTGAATTTGGCGCTATTCCCCACAAATATGCCTCCTTTTGAAGTATAGCATTCATTCTGATAGGAGTCATCCCGTAACGAACTAACTCGAGGATGTTCGTTATCTGGCGCTGGAACTTTTTTGCTTTTCAGTTCACGCACTTCTTTCATGTCAACGCTTCGAGGTGCGACAGAATGCGAGAACAATGCTTCTTCTACAGATTCCGTCAAAACGATTTTTCCAATATGCGCTTCGCCTTCTGATTCTGGTCGCGCCTTTTTCCTTGGCCTCACTCTATCTGGAGCAGTAACACCAGGAAGTGGGGGCATCTTCTTCTCCGCTGGAAAAACACCATCTTGTAAATACGCATCGATTAAATCGAGTTCTTGATCTATGCTTTCACTTGTAGGCTTCTCTCTATAATAAATGGCAAATCCATGAAACAAGCTTCGAGCTGCGATACGATTACTGGCATTTTTTTGTCCAATGAAATTCCAATGGATTAACTCGTTTTTCGTTTCGGGCCATGCCGATTTCAACCGTTCCATTCTCTGATTATTCAGCTTTTCCTGATTGAAGGTGGGGCTCTCTTTGAAGGTTGTGTACACAAGATCGATCCGTTCAATCGTCAAGGATTTTAACTCAGAAGGTATTTTATCTTTCAACTGCGACTCGTTAAAGTTCACAGGGATAAATAGTACATTTCCCCCTGCCAGGATCGGTTTAGGGTCATACGTTGGGACAACTTGTTTTTTTACATTTTGTTGGCCGAAGAGCACGCAGTTGCAAAGTAAAACAAGGACTAATACAGAGATCAATTTCATTCTATTCTTTTCTATTAAATGTCGATTACTCTAAAAAGTAAACGAATTGATCAAAAAATTTTATGAATCGGTGATGTTTTAAACAAAAAAGGACTCTTTCGAGTCCTTCGGGTTATTATTTAATTACTTGTGGCGAAAGGGCAAATGCCTTTCGAATAATTTTAGGATACTTTGTTCCAAATTCGGTTATGCACCACTCTTGGAACCGTTTGATTTCCTCTGCATCCGTGATCCATTTTTGTGCTTTGTACAACTCTTTCTGGAAAAGCTGTGAATCAAAGCTGACAACACGGAGGATTTTTTTTGTTAATTCAAACATACTCATGTTATGTGTGGTTTAGTCC
>JBGCDF010000270.1:0-14467 GCA_045105095.1 Crocinitomicaceae bacterium
AATGGGGACCATCCGCAACTATACAAGATGTTCTCTTTGGATACCGTGTAGTTTTTCTTTGGATCGACCACCACAATATCTGCGTGATATCCTTCACGGATATATCCCCGTTCTTCCACTCTGAACAGAATAGCTGGTGCATGCGCCATTTTCTCTACCACTTTTTCGATGGAAATCATTCCGTCATCCACCTTCTGCATCATTGCCATCAATGCATGTTGAACCAATGGACCGCCAGATGGAGCAGACAAGTACTTATTTTCTTTTTCTTCGATGGTATGAGGAGCGTGATCGGTTGCAATTACATCAATTTTATCGTCGAGTACCCCTTGGAAAATCGCATCGCGATCTGCCGCAGTCTTCACCGCCGGGTTCCATTTGATATATGTTCCTTTCTCATCATATTGCTCATCCGAAAACCACAAGTGGTGGATACATGCTTCGGATGTAATTTTCTTTTCTTCGAGCGGAATCGTATTGTCGAACAACTCCAATTCCTTTCCCGTACTAATGTGGAAGATGTGTAAACGACTTCCATGCTTCTTAGCCAATTCAGCAGCCGACGAGGAGCTCAAATAGCACGCTTCTTCGCTGCGAATAATCGGGTGCATGCTGATGGGAATATCCTCAGCGTATTTCTCTTTTGCCGCTTCGAGATTGGCACGAATCGTTCCTTCATCCTCACAGTGTGTAATCAACTGATGATCCAACTGGAAGATTCCATCCAGCGTTTCACGTTGATCCACCAACATATTTCCTGTCGAGGACCCCATGAAAATCTTGATTCCTGAAACGTCGCGCTTACTTACTTTTTTCAGTTCTTCGAGGTTGTCATTACTCGCCCCCATGTTGAAGCTGTAATTGGCAATGGAAACTTCACTAGCTCGCTGGTACTTCTTTTCCAGTTCCTCAATAGTCGTTGCTGCTGGTTTTGTGTTAGGCTGCTCCATGTAAGAAGTAATTCCTCCTGCCACAGCAGCTCTTGACTCTGAACGGATATCTCCTTTGTGCGTCAATCCTGGTTCGCGGAAGTGTACTTGATCATCAATAAGTCCTGGCAAAACAAGCTTACCCGACACATCAATTTCTTCAGCATTTATTTCATTGGAAATTGTCGAAGCAATCTTTTCGATTCGACCGTTTTTAATCAAGATATCAGCAACAAACTGTTTTCCTTCGTTTACAATTGTTCCTGATTTGAGGATAGTTGATGTCATAATTTCATTCCACGCATCTTCCAAACTCCGAAAAATGCTTCTTTAAAGATTCCAGTACTCATTTTAGATTCTCCGTACACACGATCAACAAAAGTGATAGGCACCTCTGTGATTTTAAATCCGTGTTTCTTTGCTGCATATTTCATACAAATCTGAAAAGCGTAGCCTTTAAACGTTACCCCGTCCAGATTAATTTTTTGTAAGACCGTTCTACGATAACACTTGAAACCGGCCGTTGTATCTTTGATTCCGATCCATAAAATAATTCTAACATACACGCTAGCGAAGTAGGACATCAAAATTCGTTTCAGAGGCCAGTTACTGACTTTTCCGCCTTTAACATAGCGAGAACCAACGCTCAGATCAGCTCCGTCTACATGACAAGCGTTGTACAATCGGATCAAATCATCAGGATTGTGCGAGAAGTCGCAATCCATTTCGAACACATACTCGTAATCTCGATCTAGAGCCCAATGGAATCCATGAATGTACGCAGTTCCCAAACCAAGTTTCCCTTCACGCTCTTCAATGTGAATTCGACCAGAGAATTTCTCCATTAATCGTTTGATGATCGTGGCTGTTTGGTCAGGCGAATTATCATCTACGAAGAGAATGTGGAAATCCTTTTCTAGGGACATGACCTTTTCGACCATGCGTTCAACATTGTCTTCTTCGTTATAAGTTGGTATGATTACTACTGCGTCTGACACTTCGTTCGGTTATCGAGTCGCTAAAATAAGTATTAATACCATATGAAAATAAAGCTCGAATCATTTCTGATCATTGTTCTATCTTTACGTTAACAATTTTTGCAAATTCATGCTTCGCTTACTTTTTTGCCTTTTATTTCCGACCGTTCTTTTTGGTCAAGATTCGAAAAATATCGAGTTCTTGGATCATTGGTACGCGGACTCCTTGATAGTGAGTCCTTTGGGCATGCGCTATAATGAATGCTGGGGATTTGATCACAACGGTGAAGAGTACGCAATGATCGGCTCAACAGAAGGAACACATTTCTTCCAAATTGATAACCAGGGAAAACTGAACCCAGTTGACTTCGTAGAAGGCAATTTCTCCAGCACTACGGTCGTTCACCGTGATTACAAGACCTATCGGAATTATATCTATGGAGTATGTGATGAGGGGATCAGTAGTTTGCAAATTATGGATATTTCTTCTTTGCCAGACTCCGTTTCATTGGTGGTAAACGATTCTTTGAAAATGGCGCGTGCACACAATATCTACATTGATACTGCGAATGCATTAATGTACGCTTGCACAGTCAGCGGGTCTTCGGGAGGAACACTCTTACCCCCTTCTTCCATGCGCGTTTATTCTCTGAGCGACCCCTTGAACCCCACCTTGATTTACACTGGCCCCAATGATATTCCCGAAGTGCATGATGCGTACGTGCGAGATAATATCGCCTACTTGAACTGCGGTTTCGACGGATTACGGGTGTACGATTTCGCAAATCCCTCCTCTCCTATTTTCCTTCAGAACCTGGATGTCTATCAAGAACAAGGATACAATCATCAGGGATGGTTATCACCTGATGGATCGAAATATGTTTTCGCTGACGAAAGCAATGGGAAAAAAATCAAATATTGTGAAGTCGCAAATAATCAGGTGACCATACAAAGTTACTTCGGAACGAATTTCGAAGAAAACAGCGTTCCGCACAACATCGTTTTGAGCGATCGATTCGCGTACGTTGCCTATTACAATGAAGGACTTCGGATCTACGATATGAATTCATTTAGGCCATTTGAAGTAGCACATTTTGATACTCATCCGGAAGATGAAGGGCCTTTCACTCAACGCGGAGCTTGGGGAGTCTATGCTCAATTGCCTTCTGGCAGAATCATCGTTTCGGACCGAAAAAATGGTTTGTTTCTATTTGATTTCGAAGAAGAAATTCAATCTGGTTCCAACGGAAAAGAGATGATTGTTTTCTCGAACCCATTGCTACAGGGAAGTCCTATTGTTTTTCGTTTAGATGATGAGGATGTAACGGAATTTGAGTGTCGAATTGTAGATATGGCCGGAAGGATCATTCACACGCAATCTGCCTCAAAACAAAATTATTTGGAGATTAACCGAATCTTAGCTGTTGGGGCCTACACCATTCATGTGAGCTACGAAGATTACTTAGGTGATCCTGTAAATGTAAAAGAGAAGATCATCATTTACTAACCTGCTCGACTGCATCTTTGATCAAATCCATCTCATATCCTTTCGAAGCAAGAAATCGATAGAGTTTTCCCTTGCGCTTAAAGAGGTCTTTTTCCTTCGCAATCAACTCCCATTTCTTTTCTGCGAGGTGAAGAAGGTTGTTCCAGTATTCGTCCAAATCGATTCCGTTTAGGGCTTTGTTGGTCGAATATTCCGAGATCATTTTCTTTTTGAGTTCGATCCGAATTTTGATCCTTCCCCAGCGTTTGATCCGTGTTTTACCAGATGTATAGGCTTCTGCGAAGCGTTCTTCGCTTAAGAAATTGGTGGAAATTAGCTCAGCTAGGAGCCGATCTTGATCTTCTCGATCAATGCCCCACTGATTCATTTTTTTAGAAAGCTCGAACGAGCACCTTTCCTGGTAAGCACAAAGCGCTTCTAATCGCGCTTTGGCTTCCAGTAGGGAATATTTCGGCTTTGATCGGGTCAAAGCGTAATTTCTTCTTTCTTATTGTTGACAAATGAGTATTGCAGCAAGTGGTTTGCGGAATTCCCACGAACAGGAATCCATTTTTTGTATTTAAACAACCACTTAACCTGCTTGGAAATAAATCCGTTCTTAAAGTACGCCTCTAAATATGGATGAACATTAAGTGTTACACCACTCAACTTTTTCGTCCCGAGTATGTAATCCAAATTATTCTCAATTTCTTCGGCAAACAAAATAGACGCTTGAACGTCACCTGTGCCATTGCAGGTTGGACACTTTTCTGAGGTAGTGATGTCAGTTTCAGGTCGAACACGTTGACGCGTAATTTCGACAACACCAAATTTCGAAGGTGGAATAATATTGTGCTTTGCACGGTCGTTGCTCATTGCTGATTTCAGCGTATTGAACAAATCTTTGTTGTTAGCGCGATCATGCATATCGATAAAATCAATACAGATAATCCCACCCATATCTCTCAATTGGAGAACACGCGCAATTTCTTTCGCAGCTTCCATATTCGTTGAAAGAGCGTTACTTTCTTGTCCGCTTGCACCTTTTCGATTTCCACTATTCACGTCAATTACGTGCATGGCTTCAGTGTGCTCGATAATGAGGTATCCTCCACTTGGCAACGGAACTTTCTTTCCGAAGAGTGCTTTGATTTGTTTGTTGACACCGAAACGCTCGAAAATAGCATTCTTCCCATCGTAATGCTTGACCATCTTCTCTCTACCTGGTGCAATTCCGGAGACATATTCCGTGATGCTACTTGCAAGAGCTGGATCGTTTACATGGATGTTTGTGAAGTCGGCATTCAACAAATCACGAAGGATCGTGGATGTTTTATCCATTTCTCCTAACACACGTGTTGGCGGTTTTGCATTTTTAAGGTTATCATGCATTACCTTCCACTTCTCAATCAGGTTTCTAAGATCTTGATCAACCAACTCGATCTTTTTGCCTTTGGCAACGGTTCTAATGATCACACCAAAATTCTTTGGCTTAATTCCCATCACGACCTCTTTCAGACGTTTACGTTCCTCAGAATCTTTGATTTTTTGAGAAATGGAAACTTTATTTGAAAAGGGTACTAGCACAAGGTATCTCCCCGCTAAAGTAATCTCGGCGCAAAGCCTTGGACCTTTAGAAGAGATGGGTTCTTTTGCCACCTGTACGAGAATGGGCGCAGAAGAAGAGACAACATCATTGATTTTTCCATCTTTGGGAATGTCCTTCTCCGATTTAAAATATAGCAAATCAGCTACATTTTGCTTGTTCCGCAATGTATCGCGACTAAACTTATTAAGTGAATTGAACTGTGGTCCTAAATCGAGGTAATGCAAAAAGGCATCTTTCTCATATCCCACATCTACAAAAGCGGCATTTAAACTAGGTACAATTTTGCGCACGCGCCCTAGGTAAATATCACCCACGGCGAACTCTGCGTTCCCCTGTTCTTCATGCAACTCAATAAGCTTACCGTCATCGAGCAGAGCAAGCCAGATGCCATTTCTTCGGGCATCGACTATTAATTCTAAACTCACGAAAGCTTAATTTATTTGAATAAAATAGAAAACTTAGTAGCTATCTCAACTACTAAGTTCTCACAAGTACGTTTAGAAAAAGATTATTTCTTTTTCTTGTGACGATTTTTTCTAAGTCTCTTTTTACGCTTGTGCGTAGACATCTTATGTCTTTTTCTTTTTTTACCACTTGGCATAACCGTATATTTTTTTCTATTTAACTTCTTCGTTCAAGTTTCTTTCACACAGGTGAAAAAAAACACTCCTGCTTTTCGACAGGAGTGCAAAGATAGTAATTCCGTTTGAATTTTGAAATCCAAACGGAAATTAACGTCTTATTTCACTTTCACCTTTTCTTTTACGTCTTCTACAAACGTTTTAGCTGGTTTAAACGCAGGCACATTATGCGCTGGAATAATGATAGCCTCATTTTTTGAGATATTTCTACCAGTTTTCTCAGCTCTCTCCTTCACGATGAAACTTCCAAATCCACGCAAGTAAACGTTTTGTCCAGATGCCAATGATCCTTTGATTGATTGCATAAATGCCTCAACCGCTTTCAACGCCTCAACTCTCTCTAATCCTGTTTCTTCAACAATGTCTGCTACAATATCTGCTTTTGTCATAATTCAATAAAATTTTATTCTTTTCCTTGCTTAAAGCGCTCAAAAATAAGTTTCTAATTTGTTTTTATCCTTAGTTTTGCCAAACATTTTTTTGATTTTTCCCTGAATGGCTGATTTTTATCTATTAATAGGCAAATGGTATAGACGAAATGAACGTGCTCTCCCTTGGAGAAAAACGAAAAATCCCTACTTCATATGGTTGTCGGAAATAATTATGCAACAAACACGCATAGAACAAGGTACGAATTACTACCTAAAGTTTACAACAGAATATCCAACCATTCAAGACCTTGCAAATGCCAGCGAGCAAGACGTACTTAACAATTGGCAAGGATTAGGGTACTACTCAAGAGCTAGAAACCTTCATTTTTCAGCAAAATATGTGGTAAATGAACTGGACGGAAAGTTTCCTGAGACTTATAAAGAAATCATCAAACTGAAAGGAGTTGGAACATACACAGCTGCCGCAATAGCATCCTTTGCATATAATGAACGTTGCGCGGTCGTTGACGGAAATGTATATCGCTTTTTGAGTCGGTTGTTTGATGTCGCCACTCCTATTGATTCTACTCAAGGAAAAAAGGATTTTCAATTACTCGCTGATGAATTGATCGAGAAGGCAGATCCTGGGCAACACAATCAAGCAATGATGGAAATGGGGTCGCTTGTTTGCGCACCAAATCCAAATTGCGAAGAATGCCCAGTCAACATTCACTGTCTAGCCCGAAAAAATGATACGATAAAACAGCGCCCCGTAAAATCAAAAAAGACCAAAGTACGAGATCGCTATTTTCATTACCTACTGTATAATTTTGATGGAAAGACTGTTATCGTAAAGAGAACGGAAAAAGGAATTTGGCAAAACATGTATCAATTTCCATTGATTGAAACCGAGAGCACTACAACTCCTAAAGTTATTTCAGAAGAGATCTCTTTTTCCTCAGTTGTACACAAACACATATTGAGTCATCAGCATATTTTTGCAGTTTTTCACCACATCGATTCAGAACCTGCGGATCTCGATTCCGATTGGATCAGTATTAACAGTGCCGATATTCAGGATTATCCCTTACCGAGAATTATTGATCGATATCTGGAGGACAAATCGAATCCTCAAGGTCAACTCAATTTTTAGTACATTTAGGTATATTTGCTCTAACATCTAACTATGGCAGGAAGCGTTAATAAAGTTATTCTAATTGGAAATTTGGGGAAAGACCCTGAAGTGAGGCACCTTGAAAATGGTGCAGTAGTAGCAAATTTTCCAATTGCAACATCGGAAACATATACGGATCGAACAACGGGTGAACGTCGTGAGAATACGGACTGGCATAATATTGTGCTTTGGAGAGGACTCGCTGAAATCGCTGAGAAATACCTCAAGAAAGGTCAGAAAATCTATGTGGAAGGAAAGTTGAAAACTCGCTCTTGGCAGGACAAAGATGGCAATACGCGCTACACGACAGAAGTCGTTGGAGACGAAATGACGATGCTTTCACGCGCCGATATGAACGCTCCGCAATCAAACGCACCCTATTCATCATCTGGTACACCAAACCAACCTAGCAAGGTTGATGATATTATTAATAATGACTCAGACGACCTACCGTTTTAATTCGTATTCATGACCTCAAGCGACCCCCTGAGTATTATGCCCCTTGTTCTCGATGAAGTATCGAATGTAGGGGCGCAAATGAATGGCTTCACCACAACAGGACTCATCGTTGCTGTTGTTGTACTTCTTATCTTATTATTAATGTCAGCTCTGATCTCAGGATCAGAAGCAGCGTTCTTTTCTCTCAGTCCTGCTGATAAAGGGGAAGTAAAAAACGACGATGATCGTAAAGCAACGTTCGTTAATAAGTTACTGAATCGTCCAAGAGAGTTGCTCGCTACGATTTTGATCATCAATAACTTCATCAATGTTGGGATTGTCATCCTATCGAGCACAATTTTCGCAAATGTTTACCCCATTAGTGAAGAAAATGAAGTACTTCATTTCATAATAGAAGTTTTCGCTATCACCTTGCTACTTTTATTACTAGGTGAAGTTATTCCGAAAATCTACGCCAGCAAAAATGCACTTGGTTTTTCCAAAATGATGGGACGAATCTTGTACTATTTAAATAGAATCCCACCAATTTCATGGATCAGTGCGATATTAGTTCGTGGATCTTCATTCATTCAAAAGCGCGGAGGTGGTGGAAAAGTGAAAATCTCCACTGGAGAATTGGAACAAGCACTCGCTTTAACCAAAGACGACGATGTACCAGACGATAAGCAGAAAATCTTAGAAGGTATTGTGAAATTTGGAGGAACGGATGTTCGTCAAATCATGAGATCAAGAATGGATGTTTACACGATCGACATAGATAGCCCATTTGATGAAGTGATGGAACTTATCCTCGAATGCGGTCACTCTCGTATACCTGTTTATCAAGAATCATTTGACAAAATTCAAGGTGTATTATTCATCAAAGACCTGCTTCCCTTCCTTGGGGAAAAGAAAGAAGATTGGAATACGCTAATCAGAAAACCTTTCTTCGTTCCTGAGAATAAAAAGATTGATGATTTACTGAAGGAATTTCAAGAAAAAAGGTTCCACATTGCCATGGTTGTTGATGAATATGGCGGAACTAGTGGAATCGTGACCTTAGAGGATATCCTTGAAGAAATCGTTGGAGACATTACTGATGAATTCGATGATGACGAGGTTATTTACACGAAAATTGACAACAACACCTATTTATTTGAAGGGAAGACATCACTCGTTGATTTCTATAAAGTCATGAACATTGACGAAAAGGATTCTGAAGCCTACACGAGTATCGCAGATTCTTTAGGTGGATTTATTACTGAAATTGCCGGCCGTATCCTGATGAACAATGAATTCATAATTGCAGGAGACCTTAAATTGATTGTCGAATCGAGCGACAAGAAGCGCGTAAAAATGGTCAAAGTCATTAAACAAGAGAAAGAAGAATGAAAGCATTTTTAATCATAACGATTGTTTTATTGGCTGTGTCATGTACTGAACCAAGTTACACACCAAAGCCGCCGACTTATTTGCGCCTAGAGCTACCAGAACCCAACTATACGAAGTACGATGATAGCTGTTCGTACAACTTCAATCTCTCGCAATTATACGAAGTGTCAAACGCACCAGATCAGTTAGTTGGGACATGTCACAAACGAATCGACTTAGGACCTCTAAACGGCATGGCTTATATCAGATACTGGGACATGAGACAGCCCTTGGCGTATTATGTGAACAGTGCCAATGATGAAATCGACAAGCACAAACTCAAGGCAGATAATATCGTTAACGAAACAATTATACGCTCGGAAGATAGAGTTTTCGGTAGCTTCTTCGAACTTCAAGGAGATGTGGCTACACCCTTTCAATTTTACTTAACGGACAGCACATCAAGGTTCCTCTACTGCGAGGTATTGTTCAACTCGACTCCGAATTACGACTCACTGCGACCATCGTTAGAATATCTGAAACGTGATCTCGACGAGTTCGTAAATACCCTGAGCTGGGAATGAGTGCAGCATCTATTGCATACTTAAGTCTGGGCAGTAATCTTGGTAACCGCTATCAACACCTTCTGAATGCACTAGCAGAGTTGAGTAATAAAGTAGGAACCGTTAAACTCATCTCAGAAACCTATGAAAACCCTCCAAGTGGATTTCAAGCCGAACAAGACTTTCTGAATTTGTGCGCCGAAGTGTACACCCAACTTGAACCTCGAGAATTGTTAAATACCTTACAACAAATTGAGCGGGAATTGGGCAGAAAAAAGAGAGCCTCAGAGGGATATTCATCTCGACCAATTGACATCGACATTATCCTCTACGGCGATCTAATTTTATCCGAAAATGACCTAACAATTCCGCACCCTCGTTTTAAAGAGAGAATGTTCGTCCTCAAACCCTTAAACGATATAGTACCAAAGAAAATTGATCCAGAATCGAATAAGACAATTGAAGAACTCTACAACAATTGTGCAGATCAATCCCTACTGCGGGTTTACAATCCTTCTGGGTTTTAAAATTTTAATTTTTCGAGACCTTTCTCTTCACGAAAAAAATATGTAATATTGCAGTTGAAATTTGATTAGAATTTATTTAGAACAAACATGAAAAAGCAAAGCATCAAAGTTTTAGCATTTCTTACGGTTGTAGGTGCCACTGTATCTAGCTGTACGTTGCTAAAAGATTTAGAGTACGACGTAGAGCCATGTCCATTGGAAATGCACGGAGACTCAGTAGCGGTAACGGTAAACATTACCTTCCCAGAGAAGAGTATTAACAAAAAAGCATCTGCAGAGGTTACTCCTATGATTGGAGAGACTGCATTGAAGCCTGTAACCTTTATGGGTGAAAAAGCAACTGGTAACGGAAACGTAATTCAGTACAAGCCAGGTGGTAAATATACTTACACTGATGTTGTTGCTTACAAACCAGCAATGGAGAATACAGAATTGATGATTACTGGAACTGTTTCCAAAAAAGGAAAAGTGAAAGATCAAATCGATCCAATCGAAATCTGTAAAGGAACAATTGTTACTCCTTTGTTAGTTGAAAAGTCTGGACAAGTAATTTTGGCTGATGACAAGTTCGAGCGTATTACACCTCAATCTACTTCATCAACTATTAACTACTTGAAAGGTAAATCTAATGTTCGTTCTTCTGAATTGAAAGATGAAGATATCGTTGCAAACCAAGATTGGTTAGCGGCAGCTCAAGCAAATGCTAAAATCGACATCAAATCGATTAACATTACAGGACATGCATCTCCAGAAGGGGAAGAAGATAAAAACGGTACACTTTCAACAGATCGTGCGGCTTCTGCAAAAGAGTCAATGATGAAAGTTGCTGCGAAAGCAGAAAACGAAAAAGCTTCTGGTGACATCTACTCTACTTCAGGTAGCGGTGAGGATTTCCCAGGATTCGAAAAAGTTCTTGGTGAGGATACTAAAATGAATGAAGATGACAAGAACCTTGTTCTTCGTGTAATCAAGATGAATGCTTCTCCAGAGCAACGTGAAGAAGAGTTACGTAACATGCGTGCTACTTTCACTTACTTGGACAAAAACATCTTCCCATTACTTCGTCGTGCTGAGGTTGTTACTTCATATGACTTGACTGGTTTCTCTGATGAAGAATTGAAGAACTACTCTGTATCTAATTCTGATACATTGAACTTGGAAGAGTTATTGTTCTGTGCAACTTTATACGAAGATTTGAACGAGAAGTTGAGAGTTTACAAAATTGCTGAAGCTCGTTACGCTGACGATTACCGTCCATCTAACAACGTTGGAGCTGTATTGTACATGCAAAACAAAGTTTCTGAAGCTAAAGCGAAATTTGAAAAAGCAAACGGAATCAAAGACAACGAAATTTCTAAGAACAACTTAGGAGCTGTTGCTATCGTTGAAGGTGACAGATCAAAAGCATGGAACTTATTGAACCAAGCAGGATCTTCTTCTGAGACTTCTTACAACAAAGGTGTATTGAACATTCAGGATGGTGATTACGGTGATGCTGTTTCTAACCTTGGATCAGACGCTTCATACAATAAAGCATTAGCTCAATTGTTGAACGGAAACCCAAGTGCAGCAGTAGGTACTGTAAATAACTCAGTTGATAAAGAGACAGCTCAAGGATACTACTTGAAAGCAATCGCTGCTGCTCGTCAAGATCAATTGAACGAAGTAGTAAACAACTTGAAAAGCGCCATCGCTCAAGATGGAAGCTACAAAGCGAAAGCAATGAAAGATATGGAATTTGCGTCTTACGCAGAGAACGCAGCTTTCACAGCTATCGTGAAATAAAAGATTAAATAAATCTTATCAAATAGAAGGCCCCGGCGGTCCCGATTACTATCGGGAGTCGGGGCCTTTTATTTTACCTTATTGTTATTGAGTTATTATGTTTTACTGACAGCCAATCTCAATTGTTAATAACTCTCCTCTTCAAAAAAACGCAGACTGACGCGACTAAATCGTTTAAGACAGCTATTTGTGTTCCGAACCTAGCAGGTAACATTCTCTAAAAGCCCCTATTCATGCCCAATCCCTGTGGATAACATACGTACAATCTGTTTTGTAGTTCCATCTTGATCGCGTAAATTGCATTGGTACGCTAGAACTTGGATACCGACACGAAACAAATTAGTTAATCTACATGTTGCGCAATCTTGCATCAATTCTACTCCTTTTGCTTCCCATTTTAGGGAATGCACAGGATCCTTGGATTAACGAAATTCATTATGACAATACTAGTGGCGATTCTAATGAGGGAGTCGAAATTGCAGGACCTGCAGGCACCAACTTAGCCTGTTATCAAGTTATCCCCTACAACGGAAGTAATGGTGCCAGCTATAACATAACCACGTTAAGTGGAACAATTCCAGATGAAGGATGTGGTTACGGCGCAATATGGTTTCCTATTTCAGGTTTACAAAATGGTGCTCCTGATGGAGTCGCACTAGTTAATACGTGTTTGGGGACTGTTATTGAATTCCTCAGTTACGAGGGAGCATTCACAGCATCGAATGGAGCAGCCAGCGGTGTTGCTTCAACAAATATTGGGGTATCTGAAACTGGTAGCACTCTAGTCGGGCAATCACTGCAATTGACTGGCTCAGGTAACACAAGTGCCGCATTTACATGGTCAGGGCCAAGCGCTTCTTCTCAAGGTTTATTGAACGCAGGTCAGACAATCTCACCTTGCGGAGCTTCAAATACCATCACTACGGGAGCCGTCTCTGGAGGGCCGTTTACCGTTGATTGTACAAACTCTCTCACCGATGCTGGAACGATCGCTTTCACATCTTCAGGAACTTTCAATGCGGCGAACGTTTACTCTGTTCAATTATCAGATGGAACAGGATCATTTGCTTCTCCGACCACAATCGGAACACTTGCTTCGACTGCAAATAGCGGAACCATTAGCATTACTATCCCATCAACAGCAGCCTCAGGGGTGGGATACTTAATTCGTATCATCTCCGATGATCCTGCGGTTACTGGCTCGAACAGCACAACGGCTATCACCATCACTCAAATCGACCCGTGTATTCCAACCACATCGGCAGGTACTGGATTGATCATTAACGAATGGTCAAATGGACCAAGTGGAAATCAGGAATTCTATGAATTCGTTGTCGCCGGAGACTGTGGAACCATTGTGGACATCCGAGGATATATACTTGACGACAACAACGGAACCTTCACAACTCCTGCAGACTATTCTGGAACCGCTTCGGGAATTGCTCCTGGACATTTTAGATTTTCCAACGCGGGCCAGTGGGGAGCCATTCCTGTCGGATCCTTGATTATTGTATACAATGCCCAAGATCCGAATCCAGCGGTTCCAGCCGATGATCCTACTGATGCAAATACTGATTCTTTATACGTAGTGCCTCATACGAGCACGCTGTTTGAGCGATGTACGGCATTTCCAACATCATCCTCGCCAGATTCTATTTACTCTCCGTGCGCTTACGCTACGTCTCCTCTAGGAGGATGGAGCCCGCTTAGTCTGAGAAATAGCGGTGATGCAATACAAGTTCGCAATCCAGATGGAAGTTACTACCACGGTGTATCCTATGGTGGATCTGAGATTTCAGGAGGTCCGAATAACTTGAAACTATTCACAGGAAGTGGAAGTGGAATGATGGGCTTCTTCAACACAGGTGACTTTTTCGATGCGGCTAATTGGAGCTCTACCACTGTGGCTAGTGGCGCAGAAACTCCAGGTACGGCAAATAATGCTGCCAATGCTGCTTGGTTGCAATTGATACGCGACCCGAGTGCTATTACTTGCCCGATTACCCCTCTACCAGTGGAACTCTACCAATTTGACGGGAAAAACATAGAAGAAGGAAACTTACTCTTTTGGCAAACTCAGACAGAAATGAATTCCTCCTACTTCACTGTTGAGCGGAGCATTGACATGCAGCAATGGGAGCTAGTCGGTATTGAACCAGCTTCAGGAACAAGTCAAAGTGCAATCACATATTCCACAGTAGATAGGGGATTCACACAAGGAAAAATGAATTATTATCGACTCAGTCAGACAGACATTGATGGTTCTACAGAACTGTTCAGTAAAATTGTAGTGATCGATAACTCAGCGGTCACAGCTGAATTGGTGATGATCGTGAACCTTCTCGGACAGAAAATTAATACTGATACCCGAGGAGTTCAAATCCATGTATATTCTGATGGAACTACGGAAAAGATATTCAAGCAATAGTCAGACCTTCCGATTCTCCCATTTCTTGGCTAAATATTTCTGCTCCGCCTGACCATTCGTTGGAGACAAGCTTGCGGCAATATCAAGGTGGACACAATCCATGATCGTTGAATATCCCGAATAGGAAATAAGATGTTTAGCACTGCGAATGGCATGATCCTTTTCTTT
>JBGCDF010000271.1:0-7114 GCA_045105095.1 Crocinitomicaceae bacterium
AGTGATAGGGCGCATAACCATATCCTCTGAGCGACCCCCCTTCAACATAGACAAGGCTTTTTTCTCCTTTAGATCGCCCTTTGTCTACTACATAGAAGCTTTCCTTGTTCATTGTTAAGTCATCAATGAGGTCCGTACAACGAGCGTTGTAATCGTTGGTGGATTCTTCCTGAACACATGCGCCTTTGCATTCCTTGATTTCATATTTGAAGCAAGAGCTTTGTGTCTTATAGGTATTGCAGAGTTTCTGACATAATTCGAACTCTTCAATCATTCGCTCCACCTGGTTGGTTCCTTCCTTTTTTGAGGAGAAACTCAGTAAAGGAGCTTCTTGCATTTTACCAGTAGCCGCGACGTGCAATTGAATGTATCCGCGCGAATCGGTGTAATGATACAATCCGTAGGGAAATTTATTCTTGCGCAACGCTCGATTGTAAATGGGTTGATATTGCTTAATCAACTGGCTTTCGAGTAGTAAGGCAATGAGCTCCGATCCGGTTAATTCAAACTCAATTCTGGAGATTTCGCGTTGCATTTCAATTCCCTTCTTCGTCTTACTGTTTCGAAGATGCTGTTCAATACGCTTTTTGATGTGAATACTCTTTCCGATATAGATCAGCTGATTCGTATCGTTGAAAAATCGATAAACGCCCGGTTTATTGGGAATATCCTCCAATACATCTAAATCCAGATTGGGATGAAGACGTTTCGGGTTCAATTCTTCCTGCACGAAAGTTGCTAGTCCTTGGCTGTCAGTTTCCATCAAAATGGTGAACAATTTCGCCGTAGCTAATGCATCGCCTCCAGCTCTGTGTCTTCCAATAAGTTGAATACCCAGACTTCGTGTGAGTTTCCCTAAACTGTATGAGTCATGTCCAGGAATAACGTAGCGTGAAGCACGAACGGTACACAAATGCGGTCGTCGGTAATCAAAGCCGAGTGTGCGAAACTCGTGACGAATGATCCCGTAGTCGAACCCAACGTTGTGCGCAACAAAAGTGCAGCCTTCAGTAAATTCAACAATGTCTTTCGCTATTTCGTAGAACTTCGGAGAATTTTTTACCATTTCATCGTTGATTCCAGTCAGATTCACGATGAAAGGAGGGATGGGCATTTCAGGATTAATCAATGTTACATATTCATCGATCACTTCCTTTGCGTCTTGCTTGTAGATAGCAATCTCGGTAATTTTCGAGCTTTTCGGACTTCCGCCCGTCGTTTCAATATCTACAATCACATAGTTCACAGAGCGAAGTTCAGAAAAAACAAGCAGAAACGACTCATTTATTGAAGCGAATTAAGTGTAAACCGCAACTCGAAGGAAATTACACGTGTCACGTTGGAAGCGCTTTGCGTCTTTGAGAACTGTGCGTTTCACCCCAATGAACAAAGGGTAATCTTGTTTTGGTAACAGGAAAAGTCACTTATTTTGTGTAGACAGAATCTCCTTAATTTTAGATTGATACACTGGATCATTCATGAACCCAGTATGACCAAGACCTTTCAACCGTGTGAGGTCAATGGATTTCACGTTCTTCTTCAATTTTACCGAAGAGGAATAAGGAATGGATTCGTCTTTGTCACCATGAAAAATATAGATCGGGCACTTCGCTTCTTTCAAGCGCTTATTCGTTTCCAGTGGATATTTTAAGAGAAACAACGGAAGAAAGGGATAGTTCGAATGCATCATGTCTTTCATACTGAAGTATGGAGCTTGCAGGATAAGTTGTTCAGGTGAATTCTTAGATGCCAACCAAGCCGCAATGCCTGTACCAATCGAGTATCCAACGATGGTTACATTTTCCTCATCATAATCCCGCAATAAGTTGCTGTAGAGAATTTGAGCGTCGGCGAATAACGCTGACTCAGATTTAATTGATGCGTCACTTTTTCCAAAGCCTCGGAAATCGTAAACAAAAAAGTCATAGCCTTGGTCAGTATAGGTCGATGCGACACCTCCTGCGGTTGTTAGATTTTCTGCATTTCCATGAATATAGAACACAAGCTTTCGATCTTCCCAAGTGCTATCTGATTTGAATAGAAGTGTATTCAGATCAACGTCTGTTGCGACCGTATAATTTTTCTCAATAAAATCCTGACTGTAAGCGTACTTTTCAGTTTTGGGAACAGCTTCAGGATGGAAGAGCAGTTTTTCCTGAAAGGCAAGCACGAGTATACAAATTAGCAGGTAGACCGACCCAATAACCCAGACGGTTCGTTTCAGGTATTTTCCAATGTTGTTCTTATTCATCTCTTTAAAATTAAGAAAAAGAAAGACGCACTCCTGTTCATAACATTTGGAGTACGTCTTCTACTTATGACTACTTGCTAAACTAAACTTAATGGTGGTAGTAATACCGATCTTCGTAGTCTCCATCACCGAACAACCTACCGTATTGTTTCCTGCGACGGGTTCTTTTATTATCATCATCGTCTTCTTCATCTCCATCCAATTCCTCATCCGGTTCACTGAATGTGATTGTCTGACCATCCGCAAGTACTTTTCCTCCCTCAGGAATGTCGATAATGATCAATACGCGTTGGTCTCGAATTTTATCTTCACGTGGGAATTGATAATCGGTATCTAGGAATAGAGAATCTCCAACAAGTTTAAGATCATGCTTGATGTTTTCCGCTCTTTTAACACCTTTGGTGTTGGATTTTGCTCGTGCAGTGAAGTTTTGCCGAATATGAAATAAGGAATCTGTGGACTCGCGGTACATAATTTGAATTCCGTACATCTGGATTTCTTCGTCTGTGATCTTCATAAAACCGTTGCGCCCGTTACTTTTGACCTTGAACCCCTTCTTCGTAGCTGTTTCGTTGAGTTCAGGTAACAGCGTCAGTTGATCAGCGTACACCGTAGCAACCTCTTGTTCTACTTCCCCTTTGAGCGTAACATCAACACGTGCCTTGAATCCAAGGTATGCGCAAATTATACCACCAACAAGAGCTCCTGCGAACAAGCCTACAAGTGTTAGGTTCATCCATCGGTTTCTCAGTTTGAATATCAAGCTTGTACCTAGAAGTAACAGGAACAAAATGATACTAAATCCACCGAATAGCACTCCGAACCAAGCCAAGGTAACATCATCAGGCGAAGCGAGAGCTAGTTGGCCTAACTCAGTGACTGATACCATTCCATCTTCACTCAAAATTGGAATAAATTGGAGGCCTCCAATAATGAAGATGAGAAACATGACTAACCAGGATAGTCCCCATAAGATCAAAATGATTCCAGCAACGACAGCAATGATTCTTCCTACGCTTGTAAGCTTCTTCTTCGTATTCTCGTTTTCTCTGATACTGGAAGCAAAGCTGTTGGATTTCTCCTTGATTCTTTCCGCCGCACTCTCGACTTCATCTCTTACACTTTCAACAGTAATTGGGCGTCCTTTCATGCGCAGCCTGTCTATAGTGCTCTTCGTTTTCGGCACGATGATCCAAAGGATTACGTATAGTGGGAATCCAAATCCAGCGAAGAGTAAAATCACAATGAAGATGGCACGAATCACTACTACATCAATGTTCATGAAGTTGGCAATTCCTTGACAAACACCACCAATTACGGCGTTTTCCGTATCTCGGAACAATCTTCTCTCACTTGATTGATTCGAAGAGCTTGAGTGCGATGTTTCTTGAGTCGATTCTTCTTCATCATCCAAATACATCGAAGGATCTCCGAGTGTATCCAAAATATCCTGGATGTCATCCAGTTCCACCACTGTTTTAAACTCTGACAATTTCTCCGAACAAAGTTCCGCAATACGCAACTCTACGTCTTCGATAATTTCTTTGCTTCCCGATTCGTTTTCCAATGCACTATTTAGTCGATCGAGATAATCTTGCAACAGCTCATACGCATCTTCTTCAATCAAGAAGTTACTGCCTTTAATGTTTACTGATACTGTCTTCTTCATGCCTGTGGTTTTTGTGTGATTTTGGTAACAGCCGTGTTCAATTCAGTCCACGTTGTTGATAATTCTTCTAAAAATGTGCTTCCCATTTTGGTTAGCGAGTAATATTTTCTTGGCGGACCCGATGGAGATTCCTCCCAGCGATAAGTCAACAATTCACTATTCTTCAGTCGTGTGAGTAAGGGATATAAGGTTCCTTCAACTACGATCAACTTTGCATCTTTTAGTGCGGCTATGATCTCTGATGGATACGCTTCCTGCTTGTCTAGGATTGAAAGAATACAGAACTCCAGAATTCCTTTTCGCATTTGCGCCTTGGTATTTTCTAATTTCATATTCATTAGTGTTTGATACAAAGATATATGTAAAAGAATGTAATATGCAATACATAGTACTATAAATATTTCTGTCTGTACGTGGATTTTACTATGAAAGTGTTGGTTTCATTGAGTTTTCGGTCTGAATAAAATTTTGCTAAAAAATCTTAATAATTTTTTTTGTCCTGATTTTGGACTAGATTTTCGCTACAGATTTGAGGAAATTTCGCTCCGCTGATGAATAAGCGGCTGTTTTTCCAGGGCGATGAAGAGCAATAATTTCTGTGATTTCATCCTTCAATTCAGGATGTTTTTGGATGAACTGCACAAGTAAATACATTGAATAAACTTGCAACGCTACTTTGTTTTCGTAATCCTGAATAAACGAAATCAACAGGTCAACGAATTCACTTTCTCGATAATCGGTGACTTTCAGTTGATGCATGGATCGCGAAACGTTCCTGAGTACAGTTTGATCGTCTGTTTTGAAGAGCGTGTCCACTAGTTGCGGGTAATAGTGCTGAAGATCAATTTTTCCCGACTGCGAAACATGAATAAGAATCCATGAAGCATATTCTTTGTACGGATATTCATCCAAGTTGAAAATGCACTGCATGAGTTCATCAAACTCCTTAGGGCGATCATTGAAATATTGAACGAAGGCTACTTTGTCGAAAGTAGTTCGGATTTCCAGTATTTTTTCGCGGATGTTCATCAATAGCCTAAGCTATTCTCGGATAAATTTTTTGGTTTGGGTTACTCCCTCCGATGTTAATTCGAGAATATAGCTTCCTTTTCTGAGCGAAACTAGTGAAATTTCTTGCTCGAAGGTATGTTCACTCTGAACAATTTCGACTGTTCTTCCCGATAGATCAATAATCTTGATTTGATCAATTGGCTGATCAGATATAACGGTAAGAAAGTCATTCGCTGGATTGGGAGAAACGGACCAATTAAATGATGATAGCTCGTCCACAGAGTTCCAGAACGTTCCACATTCCACTCCATTAATATTCGAATATATCATAACGGCATTCATGCTTGGAATTGACCCGATGGCCCCATAACCAGTTGGATATTTTCTAAAAAGACCGTATCCCTTGACGTATTCTGCATATTCAACACTTTGCCCAAATCCATCTGCCGATCCAATACAGTGACATGAATCGCAATAAGTAGAGAAGTATTCTTGTGTTATAAAGTTCTCATAGTAACCACAGTGTTCAGTAGAATCCTCTTTTGCTGTTTCAAAATAGTTCATACTTTGGGCACCATTCCAAGGAATATCACTAATACACTCACCTTTTTTGAAGAATATTTCCGCAGCACCAATAGTAAAAGGAGTTACTGGAGTTGGAGGATTATTTTCCTGCACCACAGAAGATAAATAGAGTTTAACAGAATCGGAAGTTTCAATTCTGTCGATCACAGTGAGCGTCTGGAAGACATGACTTGGAGGTGGGGTGGGAAATCCTCCCCAAGCGTGAGAGCTTTCATATTGAACGATATCGTTAATTTGCCATGGGTAAGATTCTTCGTAGGTCAACTGATAGGAACCGATCAATGGATTTGTTTGCCCTTTTAATTCAACTTTTTGTTCTTGAGAAGGAAAATCGTAGGTGTTAATAAAGGATAGGAGTCCATAATTCTTCGAGAGTTTCAACTCGAAACCATCTAGACTTGTACTTATGGTTGCGCCTCCTGTGTTGGTGGCAGAAATACTGTACGTTTTCACACTATCACTCAGTCCAAAGAATGTTTCAATTTGAGCAGTGTTAAGTTCGATGAAATAATTTACAGATCCATTCGAGTAGAATTGAGAGGAACCTCCGAGATTCATCCCAAAATCAAAAGACAGCAGTTCATTTTGTTCATTTCGAACCCTCAATTCATTAGTAGTTGAGTTCCAATTTAACATATTACCCAACCATGTAGTATCGAGCACTTCTCCAGTTGGTCCTCCCCAGAAAGAACATCCAGTTGGGTCAATTGTGCTGATATCAACTATCTGTATGTTATGATACTGATATAATAAGGTAGAATCACCAGAAATCGTAGAACTGTCCAGATGAAAAAAGTAATCGTCATCCGCAGGAGCATCAGCATCAAAAAATCGTTTGGATGATGCTTCGTTGAACGGTTGATAGTTTTGACTGAATGATACGAAAGTCACTAAAAGGGCTAAGGTGGTTAAGAATTCTTTCATGATACTAGTTTGGTTATCTTAAGAACGTATGTTATTTGCGTCACGTTGGTAAGATTACAATTACACCTTGGGTAAGAATTGGACAAGACAACTTCGGCAGTAATTATACTTGTCTAGTTGCTATCCTGAATTTATCGGTGGGAGATAAGATTGGTGACGAAGTAAAGAGGAGATAATCCTCGAAATCCATCAATTCGTTACTTTGTTTCTTGCTTACTTCAAGATTTGATAAATACTCTCATTTTTAGCGCTAATATTCCATCGGGATGTAGCTTTCCCGATACTTATCGGGCCGGTTAAAGTACTCGTCTGGGATCAAAGTCAAAACCTGTGGATTTAATATATTAAGCATTAAGTACTCCGAAAATGAAAAATAGAACTTAGTATTTTATTGGCGCCTATTTTAAGGAGTGAAGAAATCGAATTGAAACGAGCTAGTGTTTGAGAAAGCGTGAAGATGAATATCGGAACGATCAGCGAAAACACCGCGTTTCGAGAGTGTTTCTGATCGTAGAAAAATAAGCGCAAAGGGCATTTTTGAACACTTTTTGTGCCCAACCAAAAAGTGTTGATTCCAGATTCAAAGAGGGAAGTGTGATAAGCTAATTGTGTTTTGGGCTCAGAATTAGACATATATTTCTCCCCAACTTTTGAACTTGATCCCTCGTTTGGGG
>JBGCDF010000272.1:0-13448 GCA_045105095.1 Crocinitomicaceae bacterium
TGCCATGGGCCTGATGTCGTTTAGCTGCATAAAATCCAATGTTCCATCTAGCATCGCTTCATGCGAACTGAGCGAAAACTCGATTTGATTCGCCTCAACGGCAATATGCTTTTGAAGGAGTTGAGTTTGACTGGCAGTAAAGTTGGAAACGCCAAAATGCTTGACTTTTCCTTGTTTTCGCAGTTGATCAATGGCTGCAGCGATTTCTTCTCCTCTCATCAAAGGACTCGGGCGGTGCAGTAGCAAAAGATCAACGTACTCGGTCCGTAAGTTCTTCAAGGATTCCTCCACAGACCAAACGATGTGCTCCTTCGAATAATCGTAGTGTTTGATTTCCAATGGGCGGTTTTCGCTGGGGTATTGAATGCCACATTTTGTAATGAGCTGAATCTTTTCTCGTTGAATCGAACTCTGCGAAAGTGCTTTTCCGAAATCTTCTTCAGTTGAATAACCACCGTAAATATCAGCGTGATCGAAAGTGGTGACTCCGAGGTCTACACATTGTTCCATCAGTTGCTGCATACCCGAAGTGTCGAATGACTTCCCCCAACTTCCCCAGGTCATGGTTCCAGCGATAATTTTCGAAAATTCCTTCATTGTGTCTTTTGAGTGTTTAACGATATTCTACCTTCCAACCTCTTTGTTCAAGTACGTTTTGTAACGTGGCCACCTCCCGCGCTTTTGAAAGAACAGTCTGAATGCGATCAAATGTCAACGAATTCCCATTTACGCGAGGATTCAACCCATAAGGAAAAACGACATTACCATTAGATTGACTTTTCTCAGAAAACGCGATCCATTGTCGTAACAGATTAATCGATTCATTCTCACTTAACTTAAAATCTGAAGCCTTCACTGAGCAGAAGAAATCAATGGATTCACGTGCACGAGTTAGCAATACATTGAGTCGTTTTCGGCCGTTTTCAGTATTTATCGGCCCGAATCGTAGGTGAAAATCCCCATCCTGATTTGGCGCATATCCAAATCCAATTACCAGCGAATCACATTCGTCGCCCTGCACATTTTCAAGTGCTTTGAAGAATCCTCCGTGTGATTCTTGATGAAGCAATAATTCCTCTTGCGCAGAAGCGTCCAGCTGTTTCCAAATGCACGCCAGTTGTTCTTCCGAAAACGCGACAATTCCTAGACTTTTTTTCTTCGTTAGCAGATTCGAAATATGCGCAGCTATCGCCTTGGCCTCAATCTCGTTTACACGATTTTCGAAGACCGCATTTTCAATGAAATGATGCTTAATTGGGTGTTCATTCACATCCGAAGAAGGATAAGCCGTCAACTTTCCTTCGTAGAAGTGTTTATTGGAAAAAGCGATTAACGATGGATGGGCACTTCGATAGTGGTGCAAGAGCGGAACTTTCGGAAACTGATAACTTGCCTGATGGAGCAAATCGGTAAGTTCATTCGATCCTGATTGAAAATAGTTCGACGGTCCCATTTGGTGTTCATCTCCAGCAACGACAACTCGCTTACTGCGTTGAATTGCACCCAGAGCATGCTGCACAGGAATTTGACTGGCCTCATCGAAGATGACTAAGTCGAAGCAGTTTTGTTCCATTGGAAAACAATTGGCCAAACTAGATGGATTGCTTAACCAGATGGGCTTCAGCAGAAAAATCCAATGACGTGCTTCGGAAGCAAAGAGTTCTCTCAGCGTTGGATGACTTCTCGTTTTTCCAAACTCCTTAATCAGCAAAGATTTTCCTTTTCGAAGTTCTTTCTTCAGCAACTTTTGATCTTCCTTCAAGCGACTTGCAGGTGTATTGAGCAGCGTATGATATCCGATGAATTTTTGATGGATCCCTTGCAACAAATGATCTGCATGAATCTTGGCTTCACTCGATTGAGATGTGAGAATATCGGCTACTTTTTCGTGTATTTCTTTGGGTTGAAAATTGGAAAATGCAGGGAAACGTTCGTTAAAAACAACATAATTTGATCCAAGAACAAGCGCTTCATATTCCTCAAGACTCGCACAACCACGAAGCGAAAGCAATTCCTGATCAGTTAGTAGAAGGAGATTCGATCGTTCCGAAATGATGGCAGGCAGTTTTTCGTTTAGTGTAATCAGAACATCAGAAATTGACGTGCTGTCTTCGAGTTTAAACAGGGATTGAAGCTCACGATGAAGATCATTCAGGGCCTCATGATATAAAGTTGTTTTTGCTCGATGCTCGGCGGGAATGGAGTGAAATACCTTCCATTTATCTTCGGAAAAAATAGACATCGAGCGCTGGATTTGCTCAATTTCTTTGGATGGATGATGCACACCGAGCTTTTTCAACTGGGTGAGGCATTTGTTCAATTTCACTTCATCTTCCCCAGCTTTTCGACGATTTTCCAAGGTCGTTTTCGCCTCACTTACAGGTAGTTGAGAGAGTTGTTTCCAGCGTTTTTTGGCTGATCGCTTCTCAAAAAATGACCCTTGCGTTAACTGCTTCAGAAGCGATTCGGCCTCGACAATGGACGGGTAGCTTTTCCATTCAGATCCAATCTCACGCTGATTTGAGAGCGCGGCATATTGTTTGGCCAGTCGCGCGAATTGTTTCTGCTCCTTCGATTCAGGAGTGAAAATCGCAGCGTATTGTTTAAACAACTCGTTTTCGAACACCTGACAAACCGCAGCTTCTTTCATAGCTTGCGAGAGATCTCCCCACGTTTCAAGCGTAAAAACCTCTTGCAGAGATATCAGCTTTTCTTGCATTGAGCGAATGCGCTGATCCAATTGCAAGAAGTCATCTGATCCGATAGCTATCGGATCAATGGTCTTCTTTCGAATAAATGAGACACTCTGGTCGATGCCAGACATATAAATGGACTGAATTGCCGCTTTGTTTTGAATGAATTGAGCAATCGGCGGAGCGCTGCTCGAGTAGTTCGAACGTATATTCTTCCCTCGACTTAGTTCGGAAAATTCATGGAAGGAAACTCCTCCGATCAAATCTGTTTGATTCAACAGATCCAAGGTCATTTGAAGTTTATCCTCGTATTGTTCAGAAAGCTGAAGGTTGATCTCATTTCTCGATTGAAAGGACTCAAAGAGTTTCCATGTCTCTTTTAAACTTTCAAGAAAGTCACGACTTTGTCGATCAGAACCTGCAACAAAACTTAGTGCGTCTAGTTTGAATTGCCCCAATTTTGATTGAATCACTTCAAGTGCCGCGCGTTTTTCAGAAACAGCTAGTATGGTTTGATTGCTTGAAAGCGCTTTGCCTATTAAATTGCAAATCACTTGAGATTTTCCTGTGCCAGGAGGCCCTTGAATCACAAGGTGTGACTTCGAAACAGCGTCGAAAACGGCCTCATGATCTGTATCTGCAGGAAAAAGATTCGTAGATCCTACAGCGATCGGATTCGAGTCTAACGGAGGTAAAGGAGTGTTTTCTCCGCCGAACAGTATGTTGAGCGCTGGATTTAATGATTCTGAATCGTGCAATTCCTCCAATTCTTTGAGTACTTGAAAGCGATGGTGGTGGAAATTTCCAATTACACTGGTGTCAGAATTTACGCGAAGATCGAGTGATTCAAAATGGCTAATCAGTTCCTCCAATTCGGGTGATTCGAGCAACTCACCTGGAATGGATAGATCAAACTGTTTACGAAAATGACTTAGAATAAAAGGATTGACAAATGATGCATCATCAACTTGCTTAAAACTGACTTGCTGATGAACACGATTCACAGAATGAGTAACGGGGGTTAGCAAAATGGGTGATTCAACCGAACGATTGTTCAGTTCAAAGTGCACAATTCCGTTAGCAAGGCACAAAGTATTCACTCCCGCCTCTTTCTTGCTGAGCCGAGCTTCAGATAAAATTCGTTTCGGGAAATGTGACAATGCCGCGCCATCCTTAAAAAAGGCGTGATAATCCTCGATGAAATGCAGTTTTCCATTCCCTTGTTGAGCGTTTACAAGAACATCATTCACGTTGAAGTGACTGCTCTCCGCAAGCAAATGTGAAATGATATTTTTAAGTTCCTTGGACAAGTGGCTAAATTTACGAAAAACCTTAGTCCTTGCATTGTTGTTGCATTCTCATTGCATTACTACCGCAAATGCAATTTTAAGTACATTTGTTTATCAGTTTTCAAAACAACGATCAAAACAAGTGAAATTCGGAACAAAAGCAATTCATTCAGGGGTAGAACCTGATGAGGCGACGGGAGCGATTATGACCCCCATCTACCAAACGTCCACCTATGTTCAGGAGGCTGTTGGAAAGAACAAGGGATATGAATACTCACGAACCCAGAATCCCACACGGCATGCACTGGAAAAGAACATTGCAGCGCTGGAGAATGGGAAGCACGGTGCTTGCTTCGGGTCAGGACTAGCAGCCATCGATTGTGTCATGAAAATGCTGGGCCCTGGAGATGAGGTGATCTCAACAGGTGACCTGTACGGTGGGACGTTTCGACTTTTCAAGACTATTTTTGAAAAATATGGAATCACGTTTCATTTCGTTGACATGACCAATGTTTCAGCCATTTCTGAGTTCGTCAACGACCGAACAAAACTTATTTGGGTGGAAACGCCAACAAATCCGATGATGAGCATCATTGATATTTCGGCTGTAGCTCAGATTTCTAAAGAAGCGAATGCATTACTTTGTGTTGACAATACCTTTGCTACTCCGTATCTTCAAACACCCCTTGATTTGGGTGCAGATATCGTGATGCATTCAGTCACGAAGTATCTTGGAGGTCATTCGGACGTTGTGATGGGCGCGCTCGTGGTAAAAGATGACGACATAGCGAAAGAAATGTATCGCATTCAGAATTCGTCTGGAGCTGTAACGGCGCCAATGGATTCGTTTTTGGCTTTACGCGGAATAAAGACGCTGCATTTGCGCATGCAACGACATTGTGAAAATGCAGAAAAGGTAGCGCACTTTTTAGCCGGTCACTCGAAGGTGGACAAGGTATATTGGCCAGGGTTTGAAAACCATCCAAATCATGATATCGCGAAGCAACAAATGCGCGGATTTGGTGGAATGATTTCCTTCAGTTTGAAGGGGAATAAATTGGAAGATGCGCTCACTATTGTGAGTAAGGTAAATGTATTTGCACTGGCGGAATCGTTGGGAGGTGTTGAATCGCTGATTGGACACCCTGTTACTATGACACATGGCGCTATTCCAAAGGAAGAAAGAGAAAAAACGGGTGTGGTAGATTCATTAATTCGATTGAGTGTCGGCATTGAAGATGTAGACGATTTAATCGATGATTTGGAACAAGCACTGAGATAAAAATTAGAATACAAAAAGATGAACTATAATAAGTTTGCAGTAATTGGTGTGGGTCGTTACGGAACGACGATTGCCAGAAGGTTGGCGGAAAAAGGAGCGCAAGTTTTTGCCTTCGATCCGGATGAAGAGAAAATTGAAAACATTAAAGACGATGTAGCCTTCGCAGTAACCATGGACGCAACGGATCTGCGTGCATTACGATCTCAAAACCTTGCCGAAATGGACGCAGTAGTAGTGGCCATCGGAGAAAATTTTGAAGCAACAGTGCTAACAGCTGTTCACCTGCTTGATATAGGAGTGAAGCGAATCATTGCTCGTGCCAGTGGTCCACAGCAGCGATTAATTCTGGAGAAAATAGGAGTAACCGAAACGCTAACACCAGAGAATGAGGTAGCATATGTAGTTCGTGAGAAGTTACTAAACCCGAACATCGTATCGTTCTTACAATTACCAGATGATCATGAGATTGCCGAAATTCGAGCGCCTAAAGGTGTTGTAGGAAGAACGTGTGATGACATTGGTTTCAGAAATAAATACGAGATGACGCTGATCACCATTAAACGTCAATATGAAATGACGAAGAATGGTGAAGATTGCACAGAACAACACATAATCGGAGTTCCAAAAGAAGACACAGTCATTCAGGAAAAAGATACGCTTGTGATCTTCGGAGCAGCGAAAAGCGTTGAGCGTTTCATTGAGATTAACGAGGCATTATGATTTTCATTACGGGTGTTTCCAGAGGACTAGGCAAAGCCATCGCTGAATTGTACTTGTCCAAAGGAGAACGTGTTACGGGAATCGGGAGATCAGCAGATATCAAAGATGAGAACTTCACGTTTGTTCAATGCGATTTATCTGATCTCAATGCCGTCCGAAATTTGGAATTTCCAACACTCAATGAACCAATTACGCTGATCAATAACGCTGGGATTATAGGAGAAATTAGCCGAATCAGTGAGATGGAAAACAGCGATATCGAACGTGTATTAAATGTCAACGTTTCCGCTCCCGTGATTCTGAATCACAACATCTACTCGAACGTAGCCAATAAGGATTTATTTACCTTGGTGAATATTAGTTCTGGGGCGGCGAATCGCGCAATTCCATCTTGGGCTTCCTATTGTGCATCTAAGGCAGCACTCAACATGCATACCGAAACCTTCTTTCTGGAAGAACAAGAGAAGGGAAATGCTCCAAGAGTCTACGCTGTTGCTCCTGGTGTGATTGATACGGGCATGCAAGATCAGATTAGATCCGCAAACCCCGATAACTTCTCTGCTCTGGACAATTTTAAATCCTTAAAGGAAGATGGAAAGTTGTTCTCTTCGGAGGATGCTGCTAGTCGTTTATTTCAATTACTTCATACTGATTATGTTGGAGATATCTTTCACGATTTACGCAACGTTACCATTCAATAGCTATCCAATACCGTTTACAGTTTGATTACTACAACAGGCTCTAAAAGTTTGTATTTTGGTAAGCTTGTCCGTATCTTGTGCGTCTCAAGTAGAAATACGCTCAAACTATGAAAAAAACAATACTCTCTACGTTAGGTATTATCGCATGCGCTGCGTTATCATTCTCTCAAACTCACAATCATAATCACACCAGTGAAATCGACCCGACAAACTGTCGCGAAGGTGAATCTGTTGAATATTGTGGTACTCACAAAAAAATGCAGGAATTGTTCGCTGAACATCCAGAAGCAAAAGAAGAGTACGATCGATTGGAACAGGAATGGAAAGATCATGTCGAACAGATGGAAGATGAAGGTACTAAACCTTCAGAAGACTCACCAGAAGATGGGTTTACCGTTTATTATATTCCAGTTGTATTCCACGTATTACACAATGGTGGAATAGAGAACATCTCGGACGATCAAATCATGGATGCCCTGAACATTTTGAATCGTGATTACCGTCTTCAAAATACTGATGCAAACAATGTGGTTGCAGCCTTTCAAGGATTACCAGAAGATGTAGAACTCGAATTTCGTCTAGCTACGATAGCGCCGAACGGCCAATGCTTCAGCGGAATTACTCGTACTCAGAACGCTATTTCACTTGACGGATCAAGTGGTACTGGTCAAGTTCAAGCGATTATCGCTGGAAACGATGTTTATAACGGACAATTCCCAGGAGATGAATACCTAAATATCTTCATTTGTGGAGAAATAGGTGGTGC
This sequence comes from Crocinitomicaceae bacterium, assembly GCA_045105095.1. Taxonomy (GTDB): domain Bacteria; phylum Bacteroidota; class Bacteroidia; order Flavobacteriales_D; family Crocinitomicaceae; genus UBA4466. Next base: position 7,452 of record JBGCDF010000272.1, read on the forward strand.
CGCTGGATATACATACAAACCATCGAATTTCATTGGTACATCAATGGCGAATGGAATTTGGGTATTACACAACTATGTAGGTTCTATCGGAACTTCTTCGAACTTTACAAGTCGCACATTAACTCACGAGATTGGTCACTGGTTAAATTTAGATCACCCTTGGGGAGGAAACAATAACCCAGGAAACGCATCGAGTTGTTCAACGGATGACGCAGTTTCAGATACACCAAACACAATTGGTGTAACATCATGTAACTTGACTGAATCATCATGTGGACCTTTGGCGAATGTAGAGAACTACATGGATTACTCATACTGCTCTAAGATGTTTACAGCAGGACAGGTAACACGAATGAGAACTGCTTTGATCGGAGGTAACAATCCAGGAAGCATCCAAAACACAACGGCTAACCGCGACAACTTAGTACGATCTGCAAATTTAGCGTCAGTTGGAGCAACGGGTAACTTGTATTTATGTGGGGCAGAATTCCAAGCGGATCGAACAACGATTTGTGCTGGAAACACGATCAACTTCGATGACATGTCATTCAATGATGTGAGCGGTTGGAGCTGGTCATTCCCTGGTGGAGTCCCTTTATCATCAATTTCTCAAAACCCATCAGTTACGTACAACACTCCCGGACTTTACGAAGTAACGTTAAGTGCAACAGATGGAACAAACAACGACACTGAAACAAAAACATCATACATTCGGGTGCTACCAGCGGCAGCAGGCTTACCATTCCATGAGGGCTTTGAGTCGTTCTCAACTTTGAATAACGTGGAGCCATGGGAAATCATCAATCCATCAGGAAACGGATGGCAGTTACACACAGGAACTGGATATTCAGGAAATCAATGTGCGAAAATTGTCAACTGGCAACAGTCGGCGAACAACTTAGATGATTTGATCTCTTCGCCAATTGACCTTTCTGGAATTACTTCAGCAGATGGTATGACAATGACGTTCCGTTACTCGTACGTGAAGCGTTACGCCTCAAATAGTGAAGTGTTGAAAGTGTACGTAACTCCAAACTGTGGAGAAAACTGGGCACCACGTAAGACGATGGCTGGAAATATTTTATCGCCTACGGCTCAGAATTCATCATGGACTCCAACTTCTCAAGCTGATTGGGAAACGGTTCACATGACGAACATCACGAGTGCTTACTGGACAGATGAAGCGCGTATTCGTTTCGAATTTGAATCTGATGGAGGAAATAACCTGTATTTGGATGACATCAACCTATATTCTGGTGCACCTTCAGATGAAATTGTAGGAATTAACGAGTCTGACTTCGAAATCGATGCGTTATCAGTATTCCCAAATCCAACGGAAAAAGATTTGAACATCCGCTTCTCATTGAAATCAGCTGAGCAGGCGAACATAGTTGTTCAGGATGTTGCAGGTAAGATTACGCAAACTGCAACAATCAATGCGACTGAAGGATCGAACTTAGTATTAATGAACACTGCGAACCTTGCAACAGGAATGTACTTCTTGAATATTCAAGTCGGAGATGCTCAAAAGACAATTCAGTTTGTCGTTAAGTAAAAAATAAACGAATCAGAAAGGCCTTTTCACTGTGTGGAGAGGTCTTTTTTTATCTCATATATCATGAAGAAATCTATCACATTTGCACTCCTTCTGATCGGAACATCGTTTGGGTTTGGACAGGCTAATGGGCAGTGGTGCGCTACCGATCAACTCATTCAACAACAGTTTGCAGATAATCCAGCCTTGCAGGAAGTGTTTCATCAACAAATGATGGAAGCTTCGCAATTTCGTCACACGAACGAAGGCAATAGAGCTTCCATGACGATTCCAACTGTAGTTCATGTGATTCATGATAACGGATTAGGAAACATTTCAGATGCACAAATTCAGAGCGCACTTGACGTAATGAATGTGGATTACAATCGCTTGAATGCAGATACAGTAGATACACGTAATACTGCCGACGCACCCTTCTCACCGGAGGCAGGAGCGATGGACCTTGAGTTTAAGCTAGCGAAGATTGATCCGAATGGTGAATGCACGAATGGAATAGTTCGTGTAAATGCCGCTCATTTGACATACAATGCAGGCGAAGATTGCAAGTATTCTTCAAATGGTGGGTCCGATCAATGGCCGCGTGATGAGTACTTCAATATTTGGATTGTAAATTCTATTGGTGCGTTTGGTCAGGGAATTACCTTGGGCTATGCCTATTTGCCTTATGGCGGTGCAGGGGGAACTGGTTATGGAATCCTTATGCGAAATGACGCTTTCGGAACGATTGAAACCGCATCCAATTCAGATGGTCGTACCTTAACGCACGAAATGGGACATGCGCTCGGTTTAAATCACATATTTGTTGAAGCTTTCGGAAGTGGCACAGGTAGTGGTTGTCACACAAGTGATTGTTCTTCAGATGGAGATTACTGTTGTGATACGCCACCACAAGAAGAGGCTAACTGGAGCTGTAACAGTACGTGGAATTCGTGTTCGGATGTTCCCCTAGGAGATACATACGGAGCCGACGTAATGGATCAAATTGAGAATTACATGAGCTACAATGCGTGTCAGAATATGTTCTCACGCGATCAAGTGAACCTGATGTCGGCTAACATGATAAACATTAGCTTTTTGTCTGGGTTGATCGATCCAAACAACCTTATTGCGACTGGTGTGAATGATCCAGACCAACTGTGTACGGCTGATTTTGAAGCACTGAATAGAAGCGTTTGTAGCGGAACCGTAGTGGACTTCAGTGATTACAGTTTCCACGCTCCAACATCTTGGAACTGGACAATTAGTGGAACGGAAGGAGTAGATTACAACTATGTAAACGGAACGTCATCTGCTTCTCAGGAGCCATCAGTGGAATTCCTAACATCTGGAAACTACGATGTTGCATTGGAAGTATCAGATGGTGTATTGACAGAAACGGAATTGAAGACAGCTTATGTTTCGGTAATTCCTCAACCAGTAGCTATTGATTTGATTGAGAGTTTTGAGGCGTATACTTCAATCGGGGCAACTGACCAGTGGTCTACTTACAGTTCTGGAGGAAACGAGTTTGACATCGTTGAAGGAGTGAGCCGAACAGGAAACAAATCGGCCAAATTGCAGAACTACGGAGAATCAGCAGGTAATTCGGATGAATTGATTTCTGCTCCGGTGGATTTATCGGTAGTTGATCCAACAACTGAGTCTATCACTTTGAGCTTCCGTTATGCGCACAGAAAGCGCTACGAGTCGAACAACGAATGTTTGAAGGTCTTTATCACAAATGATTGTGGAGACACATGGGTACAACGTAAGACGCTCTGTGGAGCGCAATTGTCATCTAGTATATCGCAGAATTCGAACTGGGCTCCTGCAAACTTGAATGACTGGGTAACTGTCCACATGACGAACGTGACAAGTGGATACTTCGTCGAAAACTTCCGTTACAAGTTCGAATTTGAAAGTGATAATGGAAACAACTTGTACTTAGAGGACATCAATATATACAAAGGAGCGCCGTCTGACGAGCTTGTTGGCATCGATGAAAACGGAAACGTGATCGAATCTATGTCGGTGTATCCAAACCCTGCTTCTGGAAACGTGAATGTTCGTTTCGCTGTTGCGAATGGAGGTGCTGCGGAAGTTGCCGTAACTGATCTCGCTGGAAAGCAATTGCAAAAGCACGAGTTGTTTGCTGCGCAAGGGAATAATTTGGTTCAGTTGAATACTGATGCTTTCGCTAGTGGCGTTTATTTGGTCGAAGTGAAGGTAGGAAGTGTTAGTTGGGTTGAGAGAGTTGTGGTGGAGTAAGAATTGCTCAAAACTCTTTTTCGGTTCGTTTAGGTCAGGTTAAAAACTAGAATTATGGTGAATAATTATATTACGCTACTACTTTTATTTTTGAGTGTGTCGTACAGTTTCGGACAGAGTTTACCTGAATATTGTGCCACGGATCAGTTAATGGAGAACGTCTATTTGTCGAATTCCAGCCTGCGAGAGTCCATTCTTCAGGAATCGATACATGCAGCACGGCATCGCCCGAATAATGGAGGAAACAGATCAGTAATGACAGTTCCTGTTGTCATTCATATCATTCACGATAATGGAGTTGGAAACATTTCCGATGACCAAATCATGAGTGGATTGGAAATTCTCAATCAAGATTACAACCGATTGAACGCTGATACATCAATCACGAGAAATACACCAGACGCCCCTTTTCAGGCACAGGCAGGAAGCATGGATATAGCATTTAAATTGGCAAAATTAGATCCAAATGGCAACTGTACAAATGGAATTCTCCGCATAAACTCTCCGGAGCTATCGAATGGTGCGAATGAAGATTGTAAGTACTCTTTCAATGGAGGATCGGATCAATGGCCTCAAGATAAATACTTTAATATTTGGATTGTCAATTCAATCATTGTGCCTGGATCGGGTATAAGTGCGAACGGTTATGCGTACTTGCCTTATGGTGCTGGAGGAGACACGGGATATGGAATCCTGATTCGACATGATGTATTTGGAGTAATTGAAACGGCTGCTGGTGTGGATGGAAGAACCCTCACTCACGAAATGGGCCACGCCCTGGGCTTGTGGCATACCTTTAATGTTTTCAGCGGCAATTCGGGATGTCATTCTGATGATTGCACGGGAAATGGAGATTTTGTGTGTGATACGCCACCGCAAGAAGCGCCAAATTTCAGTTGTTCTCAAACATGGAATTCTTGTTCTGATATTCCGGTTGGAGATGCATATGGGACGGATGTGCTGGATCAGATTGAGAATTACATGAGTTACAATTCGTGTCAAAACATGTTTTCGGCAGGTCAAGTTGCGCTGATGGAAACGAATATAGCATCCATTTCGTTTTTGGCCTCACTCATTGAACCGAATAACTTAGTGGCAACTGGTGTGAATGATCCGGACCAACTTTGTACAGCGGATTTTGAAGCGCTGAACAGAAATGTTTGTAGTGGAACGGTAGTTGACTTTAATGATTACAGTTTTCACGCTCCAACATCTTGGAACTGGACAATTAGCGGAACAGAAGGCGTGGACTACAACTACGTAAACGGAACGTCATCTGCTTCTCAGGAGCCATCAGTGGAATTCTTGACATCTGGAGACTACAATGTTTCATTGGAAGTATCAGATGGTGTTACTACAGAAACTGAATTGAAAACAGCGTATGTTTCTGTGATCCCTCAACCGGTAGCCATTGATTTAATCGAGAGCTTTGAAGCGTATACTTCGTTTGCAACAACGGATCAATGGTCCATCTATAATTCTGATGGAAGCGAGTTTGAAATCGTTGAAGGCGTGAGCCGAACTGGATCTAAATCAGCAAAATTGGAAAATTATGGACAATCAGCAGGTAATTCTGATGAATTGATTTCCGCTCTTGTGGATTTATCAGTGGTGGATCCAGCAACGGAAACAATGACATTGAGCTTTCGTTACTCGCACAGGAAACGCGACGCGACGAACAATGAGTGTTTGAAGGTGTTTATCACCAAAGATTGTGGAGAGACTTGGGTGCAGCGGAAAACACTGTGTGGCATTCAATTGTCAACGGAGGTGCAGAGTTCGCCTTGGACACCGACTACGATGGATCATTGGACAACGGTTCACATGACGAATATTACGAGTGCGTACTTCGTCGAAAACTTCCGCTACAAATTCGAATTTGAAAGTGATAATGGAAACAACTTGTACTTAGAGGACATCAATATTTACAAAGGAGCGCCGTCTGACGAGCTCGTTGGCATCGATGAAAACGGAAATGTGATTGAGTCGATATCGGTGTATCCGAACCCTGCTTCTGGAAACGTGAATGTTCGTTTCGCAGTGGCGAATGGTGGTGCTGCTGAAGTTACGGTAACCGATCTCGCTGGAAAGCAATTGCAAAAGCATGAGTTGTTTGCTGCGCAAGGAAATAATTTGGTTCAGTTGAATACTGATGCTTTCGCTAGTGGCGTTTATTTGGTCGAAGTGAAGGTAGG
>JBGCDF010000273.1:0-25012 GCA_045105095.1 Crocinitomicaceae bacterium
AGTTGCACTTCGACTTCATCTCAATACTTTTTTTGTTTTTCGTTTTTTGACTTCGGGGTTCGAGAGCCTCACCCCTCGGTTTTCTGTATTACCAATTCGAGGGGTGAGGTTCTCGAACCCCGAACTCCATTCTCATCACTACGCTTCGCAACCACCCCAACTATGCCGTTTTGGGTCTAGAATTGATCAATATGAGATAAAAAACATCTAAACAGCTGGTTTTCAACGTGAAACACCTCTAAAAAACGCACTCACTGTATTTAACGATCTCAGATAGGTCAATGCGATTAAACATCTGTATGAGTGAACGTCTCTTAAATCGCTTTAAAATGGAAATTTCGCGTTGAAAATGGTCGGTTTCTTATTATTGGACTCTTTTTACTTGAAAAAAGTTCGTTTGGAATGGTCCGAAACTAAATTTTGGGAATTATCGTCCTAGAAAAACGAGAAGTACAGAAACATCGCTTGGAGATACTCCACTAATTCTTGAGGCCTGTCCGATTGTTGCGGGTTGAATCTCTTTTAACTTCAACTTGGCTTCAGAACTTAGGCTGGATAATTTTGAGAAATCCATATCTACCGGAATTTTAACCCCTTCTAATCGACTCATTTTATTTGCCACATCTTGTTCACGTGAAATGTATCCTTCGTACTTCATTTGAATCTCGGCTTGCATAATCGTTTCCTTCGATTCATCTTTCAAACCTTCGGCCAGTTTATTCTCATGACCATTATTCATTTCACGAATCTCGGCCATGGTAACTCCTGGCCGTGTAATCAGTGAACTCAATTTTACCTGTTGCTTTATGGGAGAACTCTTCAATCGCTCCAGCACAGGGTTCGCTGATTCTGGCAAAACACCCTCTTTCGTGAGTAAACGTTTCAGTCGATCTGTTCCGTTCGCTTTACGCTCCATTCTTTCTAATGCTTCATCCGACGTAAGACCTAAGGCATGACCAATAGGTGTTAAACGTAAATCCGCATTATCCTGACGAAGGAGTATTCTATACTCCGCTCTGCTGGTAAACATACGATATGGTTCATCCGTTCCCTTAGTAATTAAGTCATCGATTAGTACACCTATATATGCTTCACTTCTTGTAAGAATGAATGGATCTTCTTCTTTCACCTTTCGAGCAGCATTTGTTCCTGCCATCAAACCTTGACAAGCCGCTTCTTCGTATCCAGTTGTTCCATTAATCTGTCCAGCAAAGAACAAGTTGGAAATTCGCTTTGTTTCTAATGTGTGTTTCAACTGTGTTGGTGGAAAATAATCATATTCGATCGCGTATCCAGGGCGGAACATTTTTGCATTCTCAAACCCAGGGATTGACTTCATCGCACGATGTTGAACCTCTTCTGGTAAGGAAGTACTGAATCCGTTCACGTAAATTTCAACTGTATTCCATCCTTCCGGCTCCACAAAGATCTGGTGGCGATCTCGGTCCGCAAAACGATTAATCTTATCCTCTATGCTTGGACAATATCTTGGCCCTGCACTTTTGATGGCTCCATTAAACATTGGTGAACGATCAAACCCTTCTTTCAACAACTCATGTGTTTCAGGGTTCGTATATGTAATGTGACACGATCGTTGTTCAGACAGTGGTTTCGTTTCTGAGAAACTGAACTTAGAAGGATCTTCGTCCCCAAACTGTTCATCCATTTTCGAATAATCGAGAGAACGACCATCAACGCGAGGGGGCGTTCCCGTTTTCATTCTCCCTGTTTCAAAACCAAGACCTACGAGTTCTTCTGTGATTCCTGTTGAAGCTCTTTCTCCAGCTCTTCCTCCTCCAAACTGTTTTTCTCCGAGGTGAATCAGACCATTCAAAAAGGTCCCATTGGTCAACACCACCGTTTTCGATTTCACCTCAATTCCAATTGACGTTTTCACACCAATCACTTTATCATCTTCAACGACCAAGCCGCTGCACATGTCTTGCCAAAAATCAACATTTGGATTTCTTTCGAGCATCAACCTCCACTCCTCTGCAAAACGCATTCTATCGCTTTGCACTCGTGGCGACCACATCGCTGGTCCTTTTGATCGATTCAACATTCGAAATTGAATCGCGCTCAAATCACTAACAATTCCGGACCCACCACCAAGAGCATCAATCTCTCGAACAATTTGTCCTTTTGCCACACCCCCCATTGCTGGGTTGCAACTCATTTGAGCAATGGTGTTCATGTTCATCGTGATCAACAACGTGGAACAACCTAATTTCGCGGCTGCATTCGCAGCCTCACAACCAGCGTGTCCACCACCCACTACAATCACATCGTATTCCTTCAGCATCACTTCAATGTTTCACGTGGAACAATCCATTCATCCAACGCACCACAAAATTACAACACTTTTAAACAACACTATGTTTCACGTGAAACAATTAAACTCAAAGCCCAATTCTCCTTTAGTGTCATTTCTTTTTGCTGGTCTTCCGTCTTATCATTATACCCCATTAAATGAAGCACACCATGACCGACTACCCTATTTAGTTCCACGTGGAACATTTCATTACCGTTATTCGCATTCTCCTTAACCCGGTCAACCGAGATAAATAAATCTCCAGATATTACTTCCTCATTCGTATAATCGAACGTAATGATGTCCGTGTAGTAATCATGATTAAGATGTTCTCTATTCATCTCAAGTAGATAATCGTCAGAGCAGAATATCAGGTTTATATCTCCCAAGACCCGTTCTTCTTTACTCACCAAAATGGACAGCCACGAAACAAAAAATTCCGGACTCACGTCCAGAACCTCTGTCTCTTCAAAATGTATTTCAACCATTACTTTTTCGAGAAAAAGATGCTTACACTACGTCCCGAATCTGCAAACTCTACCGACTCTGCTAATGAACGCATAAGATAAATTCCTCTTCCGTTTTCCTTTTCAATATTCTCTGGAGCGGTAGGATCTGGTAGGTTTTTAAAATCAAACCCATCACCAAAATCTTTCACATTGAAACAGAAATCTGTTTCCTTGTCACCTACATGAACGTCTACGTTGAGTTCAGACTTCATTCTATTTCCGTGGATAATTGCATTATTGACCGCTTCGGTTACAGCAATCAACACGTTACCATAATAATCCTCTTTTACTTCGAGTTTCTCACACACCTCATCGATCAAGGTTTCAACCTGATTAATGGATTCAAAATTAGAGGGTATTGATAATGTATTTACAAGTACGTATCCTTCTTTCATGCTCTAGTATTCATTACAACATTCTGTTGAAATACTCATTCGCTCGATCCTTGTAATACTTTCTATAAGCGGGATCAACAGAACGAAGGAGTTCAATTTGTTTCAACTTCTCCTTGTTATACTGATCAAACCGAATTAGGTTACCATTATTTTGATTTTTTCCTGACTTAGATTCTCTTTTCTCCTCTAGCCCGCGTTCCCGCTGTGCTTTATCACTCTCCAAGAGTCTTGTTAAAATGTCTTGCTGTCGCTTAATCATGTTATTGCTTAAACGCTTATTCACTAAGTCTCGCTCTTGCTCTTCCAGTTCCTTAATCAACGGAGAGAGTTTGTTTCCTTCTCCTTTTCCGCCCTTATTCAACTCCTTACGTAATTGCTCTAAACGCTTTCTAATTGCCGATTGCTCAGCTGCCATTTTTGCAATTTCCTTATTTCCAAGACCCATACCACCTTGGCCATCCTTACCTCCAGGTTTCATTCCGCCCGGGTTTTTACCTCCAGGCTTCTGGCCAGGTTTTTCGCCTGGTTTCTTACCATCCTTACCTTGACCTTTCTTCATTTGATCAAGCTGTTTCTTCAACATCTGTTTCATGTCCTGATTGGACATACCATTACCTGGTTTCGGCTGCCCCTTTCCGCCAGGTTTATTACAACTTCCCTGACCCGGTTTAGCGTTCGCCATTTGCTGTTGCATTTGCTGAAGGCTCTCATTCAACATCAACGCCAAATTGTTATATGATGTCATTGTATACTGTTGATGAACACCCAAATCTGGCATTCTACGCTCATCAATATCCTCTAGACTCAATTCGTGATTAACCTTGATTTTGTTCAGCTCTGCATCAACGAAACTGGCAATCTTCGGTTGACGCTCCGCTAACGCATACAAACTATCTCTTACTACTTTCGTGTCGTCCACAATCTTACGCTGTTCGCGCGAATACTTTCTAAACGCAGGGTCCGTATCATCAACTCTACTCAATTGACGCATTACATCTTCTTGACTAAAGCTTAATGACATGAGACTCTCTAGAATGTTTCTCAACATATCCATATCCTCCTGTTGCTGCTCCTGATTGGACTGTTGTTGCATTTCATTCAACTGTTCAGCCATTTGCTCCATCTTCTCAGCAGCACCCTCCTGCGAGTCGCCAGCTTTTCCTTCCTTACCTTTATCAAGTTGATCCTTCGCGTCGTTTAGATCCTCCTTTATGTCTTCACTTTTCTCCTGAGGATCTCCTAAATCCATAGGGTTCTTTAGTTCATTATTCAGGCTATCCATCTTCTCGATATCCTCCTTCAGGTCTTCAAACTTTTCGTTGATCTCCTCTTGAGCCTTTTTATCCTCTTCGGATGCCTTTCCGTTCTCCTCAATATCCTCCTTAAGTTCCTCTTGTTCCTTCGCTAACTCTTTTAACTCCTCCTCAATTGCATCTATTTTCTCGTTAACCTGAAGACGCTTCATCATTTCCATTGTGCGCTCCATTTGTCTCTTCATGTCCTCAGAAGACATCTCGAGTTCCTCCAACTTCTCTTCTACCCCCTCCTTATTCTGATCCTCCATCAACTTCTCAAGCTCCTCTAGCAGTTCGCGAAGTTCATCATCCATCAACTCTTCCATGAGCTTTTCTAACTCCTTCTGCTGCTCCAACAATTCCTTATCCATTTCAGATAATTGTTCCTTTTCATCAAGCGAGCTTTCCATCTCCTCTTGCAACTCCTGCAAGCGTTCAATCATTGATTTTTGTTGCTCCTGTAGTTGCTGAACCTGATTCTGTTTGTTCCAATTAGACTTACTCGAATTCAGCGTTTCTTTACGCAAACGCTCAAGGTTCTCACGGAAGTCTTCCGCCTGCTTCATCATGTCTGCCAGGTCTTCTTTCGCTTTATCTTGCTGTTCATCTCGTTGCTCATTCAACTCTTCCAGATTCGGAAGTTTGTATAAAAATCTTCTACTCGATGTCGCCTTATTTCCATTTACTCCGTCGTTATCCGTAACCACGAAATTGTACTCTATCTTATCTTCAAGTTGTATGTTTTCTCTTCTGAAATCCACCGCAAAGTCAAAAGGAGTTTCAGTTCCAACGACCCGTCCAGCGTTCATACGCTCCGTGCGTTTCGCACCGTTCTTCGATGTTATCGTATAGACGAAGGTCAAGCTTGATAAACCATGATCATCCGTCACAACACCAGAAAAATAGCGTATTCCATCCTTGATCGAATCTTGAATCTCTGCTACCTGTATAGATGGGAAGTTATCCTTATCCACCTCAACTAAAAAGTCGGTCGTGTCAATATTTCCATTCACCTTATTCTTTAAAATGACTTGCCCTTTAGCATCATCCTTGAATACATCCGAAACAACAAAACCATCTTTCGAAAATGATTTCTTCTTTTCGTTCAACCAGAATTCCGTATTCTCGCTGTGCTTAGTAACCACGCTCCATGATATTCTCGTACCCTCCGGAACTGTCAAGTCTGATGCATTCTCCACCACCTCATTTTCCAGTCCTAAATATGTCGGGTACACCAAAGTCGCCTGCATTTTACCTATCGCTGTCTTGGATATTACATTAATCATGAACTGATCACTTGTAACAACCTCTCCATCCACATTTGCTTCGAAGCTTAAGTCTGTACTCTCCCGTAGTTGATTCAGCTCCCCAATGAACTTATTCTTCGCTGTTCGCTTCAATAGAGCCCGTCCATTCGACGATCTAACGTAAACCTTATCAGGTATGCTTTCACCTAACAAAAGCACCTCAAACGGAAAGTTTTCACCCTCCTCAATACTCTCTCCATCATTCACAAACGAGAATTCAAATGGCGGTGGAACTTTAAACTCTTTAGAAAACTGAACTACACGCTGTGTGCCATCTTTGAACATTCCTGGAACAAACAGCAGTAAAGCAAAAAATAAGGCAAGAATTGGAAGTGTCCATTTCAAGTGCTTTCTGTTTTCATCTAAGTCTATGGCATTCGAAAACGGCACCAAACTCAAGTTCGCACTTCTTTGCTGAACACTCGCATTCAACAACTCGTAGTCTGCTGAATTCTCGTCCATTTGATCCTTTAATTGCAAGGTATTCAAAAGACGATCTGATATATCTGGAAAGAAAGACCCAATAATTGAAGAAGCCTGATAACGATCTATTCGCTTCCCATAAGACTTCAACTTCAGCAAAGGCTGAACAATAAACTTTCCTAAAATAAAACCATTCACGGCTAGAAAGCCGAAAAACAAGGATCCTCGAACATATGAATTAAAACGACCAAAGTACTCCAGCGTAATGATTGCTAAATACGTTATTAGCAATACTCCTACGAACAAGAAAATTCCCTTGATCATTTGATTCTTGTAGAACTTCCTAATGAAGCCATCTACCTGATCCAATAAGCGATCAAATGCACTCATAAATAAACAATTGAATAAAGAGCTTACCTGAAACTCATTAAAACTCAAGCAAGCATCTAACTAAGATACTACATATTACCTTGATTCTAACTAAAGAAACGTTAAACAGCTGTACAATCGTATATCCCTTGCGTTCAACGCTGGTAACTAATCCTTCCTCGCTAACAGTATTCTCGTTATCTTTGCGCACTAAAATCATTTGTAGTATGTCTGAAAGACCCGTTCGCGTAAGATTCGCCCCTTCCCCAACAGGACCTCTTCACATTGGAGGTGTTCGTACAGCTTTGTACAATTACCTATTTGCTAAAAAGCACGGTGGAACTTTTATTATTCGAATTGAAGATACCGACCAGACGCGATTCGTTCCTGGTGCACAGGATTACATCATGGACGCTTTAGCTTGGTGTGGAATTATGCCTACCGAAGGACCTGGAATTGGCGGTGAACATGGACCATATGTTCAGTCTGAAAGAAAATCAATGTATCGCGCATATGCAGATCAGTTGGTTGAAAGTGAGCATGCGTATATCGCGTTTGACTCTTCGGAAGACTTAACAACAATGCGAGAGCAAGCGAAGCAAATGGGGATGCCAAATTGGCAATACAATAGCACTACGAGAACATCAATGAAGAACTCGTTGACGCTTCCTTCAGATGAAGTACAAAGAAGAATTGATGCAGGTGAACCATACGTCATTCGTATGAAAATGCCTCGTAACAAAGACATCCGTTTTGAGGATGCTATTCGAAGTTGGGTAGTCGTAAATACGAACAATCTCGATGATAAAGTTTTGTTTAAATCGGATGGAATGCCGACGTATCACCTTGCGAATATTGTTGACGACCATACGATGGAAATTAGCCATGTGATTCGTGGTGAAGAATGGTTACCATCTGCCCCACTTCACATTATGTTGTATGATGCCTTTGGTTGGGAAGCACCAACATTCGCACATCTTCCTCTTTTATTAAAGCCCGATGGAAACGGAAAGCTTTCAAAGCGTGATGGTGATCGACTCGGTTTCCCTGTCTTCCCTACAAACTGGACTACAGCCGATGGAGAGCTCTATTCAGGTTACCGCGAAAACGGATACTTCCCTGACGCTTTCATTAACATGCTTGCATTTTTAGGGTGGAACCCAGGCACAACACAAGAGCTCTTTTCTCTTGATGAATTAGTTGAGTCATTCAGCCTTCCTCGCGTCTCTAAAGCCGGAGCCAAATTCGATCCAGATAAGACAAAATGGTTCCAACAGCAGTATTTACGATCTACTTCTAATGAAGAGCTCGCTACTAAGTTATCGCAAATATTAACTGATAATCACGATTTATCTAAACTCGCGAAGGTTTGTGAACTCATGAAAGAGCGCGCTACCTTCGTTAAAGATATTCTTTCGGAAGGTTCTTTCTTACTCGAGCAACCATCAGAGTATGATGCGAAAACGGTTCGCAAGAAATGGAAGAATAACGCCGCCGACTTGATGACCGAATGGAACGCAAAACTCGCGACGCTTGATACATTCGACGCTTCAAACGTTGAAACAGAATTTAAAGCGTTCATCACATCAAAAGAACTAGGTATTGGTGCTGTACTTCCACTCTTCCGTCTCCTTGTAACAGGAAAAGGAATGGGGCCAAGTATGTTCGAAATCGCCCAATTTTTAGGTAGGGACGAATGCGTTGAGCGTATCAATAAGGGATTAGAGGCAATGGTAAGCCTTGCAGCAAACGAATAAGCACCTATCATGAAGCATATTATTGAGGTTAATGGCATAAAGTGCTACGCTCATCATGGTTGTCTTAGCGAAGAAACAGCTATTGGTGGACATTACATCGTTGATGTTTCCATGTGCACGAATTTCAGTCTTGCTGCGTTTCAAGATGATCTATCTAAAACGATCGATTACGTATATGTGAATCGTGTTGTTGCCGAAGAAATGAAAGTCCCTTCTAAATTGATTGAGAATGTCGGTCAACGGATTGTTAATCGACTAAGAAAGGAGCTAGAATCCATTGAAAAACTGCGAGTGAAAATTGTAAAACTGTCACCTCCCATAAACGGAGATGTGAACAACGTTGCAATAATTATCGAGGAGTAGTTAAAACATTCAAAATTTTCTTACATTTGCCGTCCGCTTTGGTTCCGTGGCCGAGCGGTTAGGCAGCGGTCTGCAAAACCGTGTACAGCGGTTCGAATCCGCTCGGAACCTCAAAATCCCCTACCCCGATACTTATCGGAACGCTAGGGGATTTTTTTATTCTCCAAAGTATTTCAGTATCAATTCCCGCATTTTCGCCTCGTACAAAGGTTTATCTATATAATCTGATAACACGTTATATTCCTTCGATCTTTCCAGGTCCTCCTTTGCCAGAGAAGTCGTCAGCATACACACAACTACTGATGATTTCACCTGATCATTTAACTTCTGATAGTGGTCCAAAAACTCAAAACCATTCATGATAGGCATGTTGATGTCAAGTAAAATCATATCCGGTGCTTCTCCTCTTTTCTGAAGTTGCTCAATCCTTTCCAGCGCCATCTGCCCATTTTCAGCCACATGAATTTCACTGAAAATATTCATCTTCCCAATCAAATGCTGATTAAAAAAGTTCGTTGTTGGATCATCATCAACTAGTAGTAGGTGCTTCAGTTTCATACTTTGGGCGTCTTTGTAGGTAAAGTTATCAAATATCTCAGTCCTTTATACAATTCACTTTCCAATTGTACCGTACCATTATTTTTATCTATCAAACGTTTGATAATGTACATTCCCACTCCTGTTCCAGAGATGGATTGATCGGACGTGAAGCGTTGAAACATCGAAAACAGCTTTCCTTCGAATTGTTTGAGGTCTATCCCCTGACCATTGTCTTTGTAGTCGATTACTGTTCGTCCGTTATTTTCTTTCGTCGAAATCTCAATAACTAATGGTACATCCTTTCTTCGGTACTTGATACTATTTGTTAGCAGGTTCTGGAGGACACTGGCCATTTCGGAAAACGAAGAGTAGGTCCCTTCGTCATTAAACCTCATTTTTACCTTTCCTCCTATCTTATTCAGTTCGTCTTGATATTCGGGTAGAATAGACTGAAAAACTTCTTCTATTCGAATTTTGTCCCTGATTTCATCCACTTTTTCGATTCTACTTAATTCCAATAAGTCCGTGATGGTTAAATCCAATCGGTTTGAGGATAACTCGAGGTTGTCAATAATCTTAGGTACTAAACTTTTCTCCTCCTCATTGGTGTGCTCCTTCAACATGGTAATCATGTTCTTGACATTAATCACAGGAGCCTTCAAATCGTGTGAAACGCGGTACACAAAGCTATCCAGGCTTTCATTGAGCGCTAGTAATTTCTTGTTTTGAACACGTACCTCTTCTTCACTTCGTTTCTTTCTTCGGTATTGCCTC
Organism: Crocinitomicaceae bacterium; assembly: GCA_045105095.1. Classification (GTDB taxonomy): domain Bacteria; phylum Bacteroidota; class Bacteroidia; order Flavobacteriales_D; family Crocinitomicaceae; genus UBA4466. The sequence continues at coordinate 10,044 of JBGCDF010000273.1, forward strand.
CACGCGAAGAAAATCAATGCTAAAATCAACACAATAATTCCCGCAAATAAATAGATTAACAGTCCCTGAGAACGCATCTTTTCCAACTGTGAATTGATTTCAGCATCCTGTTTATTGATCTCTTCCACCTGGTATAAAATGCTTTGCTCTTGCTCAGACATGGTGTGCATTTGCGTTAGCAGTTGTCTTTTTCGCCTTTGGATCGAATCTTCTTGTTGATCTAATGTCTTTGTTAAGCGAACGGTTTCAAAGTTCTGGCGATTAATCAACTCTTGAAGCTTGGAAAGTTCTCGTCTTTGTAGGTTGATTTCCGATAGTTTTTTCGCTAATTCCTGTTGCTTCTCATCGATGTTTCCTTCCTGATTGACCAGTTTTCTCTGCTGACTTCTAATTTGCTCTAGCTGGGCGTCTAATCGCGCCTTTTGGACGTTTATTTCGTCGTTAAGGTCTTCCAATTCATTTGTTTGTACTTCAATTTTGTTTTCGTCTTCCTCCAGTTGAGTAAAGATTTCCTCCCAGTCCTTTTGCTGTTGAATAGAGAAAGTGAGTAATTGAGGTGACACGAGTAATCCTGCGTCGTTTATGTGCTCATCATTCACGTCTAAATGAAGCTCGTTTCTGAACTCCATGAAGTTGATCATCGACTCGCGGAACGGATAATTTTCACTCACCAATAATACTTCACTCATTGAAAGCTTTGGCAAAACGGTATTCAACTCAACTTCGCTTCGCTTGTGAATGTAGAGAATTTGCACTCCTTTTATTGCCTCTACACTATTGATATTAACCACTTCAACCGGGAGGTTTTTAATCTTCTTCTTCTGAGCGACCTTTTCGAACTCGCTAATTAAGGCCTCTCCGTCCGTTCCATATACCCCAATGGTAAATGCCGTATTTTCACCGATATTGGACCACGTGATGTACTCGGAAACGTTATAAATATAATTTACGCGCTGTTTATTTCGGATGGTTTTATTCGCCTCAAGCCCTGTTTGACCAAAACTTAAAGAGCCAAAAAGAATGCTAATCGATATGAGGAATACGTACCTGATCATCTTACAAATTCATACGCATTCGTGCATAAAATGCCGCTCCACGCACACCGAACTGCTGCACTCTTCTACTGTATTGAATAGAACCATTGTTTGTGTTAGCTGAGTGTGTATGCTTATCAGGATATACATTAAAAATGTTGCTCCCCCCTACTGACAAATTGATGTTCTTGTTGACGCTGTACGTTACGTTGAAGTCCGTAATCAGTTTACCCTTGAACGTTTGGTCTCTCGACTCAACCTGTCCTGTGTACTCATTCAACACCCAGTTCTGTGGGTCACCGTCATCCGGATGCACATATTTGATGTTTCCGAAATAGGTGTTTCGAACCCCGAAATCCCACTTTTTCATCGAATAGTTCCAATAGAATATGGTTTTTACTCTTGGCTGTGCAAGTTCCAATCGCGAGACATCTTCTCGGTTAAAAAAGGTTTCTGAATTTCCAGCCAATACGCCCGAAATATTCAGGTCCTCATCCATATTTGTAATAGAATAATTGTATTTCAACCAGAAACGCATAATTCCTTTATTCAGGACAACGTTATACGAAGCAGCTACATCAAAGCCTGTGGTTTCAGTGTTTGCAGCATTCGTAAAAAACTGCGCTGCTCCAACATTAATAGAATTTAGCAAAGCCTCGTAACCGTCACTAAACTGTCCTGATAGTACAATTCTATCCTTGATTCGCATGTAGTAGCCATCTACCGTAAACGTGAGTTGTTCATTCGGTTTCCCTGTGAACCCAATACTGGCATTAGTAGACGTTTCGGCTTTTAAGCGATCAATGCCAAATAGGTTTGCAGCGGCACTTTCATTGTTAAACGTCCCAACTTCAAACGCCTGATTATTGACAAACTGCGTACTGATATTATTGAAGTAAATCTGCTGTAAGGAAGGAGCCCTGAAGTTGGTTCCAATTGATCCTCGAATGGACCATTTTTCCAAAATTTTGTAGCGCGTTGCCACCTTCCAACTCACATTTGATCCGAAATCACTATAGTTTTCAAAACGACCTGCTGTTTCCAGAAGCATATTCTCTGTTATATGCCAATCTATATCTCCGTAAACCGCGGCATTTGTTCTACGTTTGTCTAATTCATTGTTAGGTTGAAAACCAACAAAACCCTGAGATCCAGCAGTACGCGGAGTTCCGTCTACTAGGGTATCACCTCCATCAATCCACGACTCTTCATCTCCAGCCGTAATAGAATAATTTTCAATTCGAAACTCTGAACCAAAGCCTAAATCTATTCTGTGCATCGCTAAAACAGAACCTAGCGATCTCGAAAAATTCAAACTAGATGTGTTTTGTCCATAGACAAAGCCTCCTGCATAAAAATCCGTCGGTGAGGCAATTCCCATGGATGCATTGTTACTGTTTCGAAGTGAGTAATCAAAGCGGTTATCTCCCAGCGTATTTGACAAATCAATTAACCACCCTTGATTCCTTCCTCTCAATCCAACTGTTATCGCTCTATCTTGAATATCTGTGCGGATCTCTGGTGAAAACCCATTTGGGTGAAGCTCCAACACTACTCTTTCTTCATCCTTTGGAAAACGGTAGAAAGCATGCGCAATTCCCTGACGGTAATTGAATCCTCCATTGAAGTAAACTTGGGCTTTTTCACCCATTTCGAGGGACCCATTTAAGAAAACAGAGCCATCAAATCGTGAAGCCGCCCCCACTTCCATGGTTTGTTCGTTTTCGAATCCTGTTTGAGCATAAAAACCGTTCTGATCGACAAGTGATTGATCCAATAATGTGTCTTGCGTATATACTGTTCCTGTGTAGTCTCCCGCCCGATTAATTGATTCACTGTTTCGTAACTCCGTAGAGAAATTGATGTGCCCAACTTTACTTGATCCTACTCCGTAATTTACACCGATGTATAATTCATCACCATCTCCTGCAATGGTAGGTTGATAGGCTGTAGAAAGAGAAAAAGCTGTCGTTTGATCTTTTAAAATGATGTTAATTACCCCTGCAATCGCATCAGATCCATACTGTGCTCCTGCCCCATCTCTCATGATCTCAATATGATCAATCGCCGCTAACGGTATTGCGTCTAGGTCGGTACTTACCGAGCCTCTACCGATGGTACCGTTGACGTTCACAAGAGAGCTTGAGTGGCGTCTTTTTCCGTCAATTAACACAAGGAACTGATCTGATCCCAAACCTCGCACTGTGGAAGGCGAAATATGGTCCGTTCCATCAGCAATTGTTTGCTTGTTACTATTGAAAGAGGGAACGTGATACATCAGCACTTCACTTAGGCTCAAGTGTGCATTTGAAATGATTTCAGCGTTTGAAACGATTTCTAGTGCTACCGGTGATTCCAATTGCGATTTCGGCGCAAAGCGAGACCCTAATTCAATGTCTTCGTCTGCCGTACTTCCTGGAACCAGAATGATCTTCAGTTCTGGGTTAAGGTTATTAAAGTCCACCTTTACGCCCAACTCCTTTGACTTGTACATCAAGTAAGTCACACGAATAGTGTACAACCCCGGGCTAACTTCTAATGCAAAAGCTCCATTGATATCACAGTATGTACTTTGATTAGTTCCTTTCAATTCAACTTTAGCCCCTGAAAGTTCACCAAATTCATCTGAGACAACACCTGAAATTGATCCATTTTGAGCAAAAGCCTGCCCGCCGATAATCATCGACAGGAAAAAAAAGAGATGCAGAATTGCTTTCATAAATATCTAACTAGTAATCGAACCTGTCTAGTGCACATATTCGAGCGTTCGCAAGTTCATCGTTTCGTACATCGAAAGTACCAAAAAAGCGCGCAAGGAGTAAGGTTCACTAGTCCTTTCTGTTGAGCATACATGGTTTACCGTTAAGCTTCCGAATTTTCATTGTTGAATCCGACTGCTCGAGTATTTGATACGACAATCCTGAGATGATCAAACTATCTCCTGTCACTTTGTAATAGTGAGTAAAACCTTTCCATTTTACCTCGTTTTGATCAAAACACCAAACGACCGTATCGGATGAGTCCACTTCTTGCCATGTACCCAATAGAGATGCGTGCTCTTCCGAAATGGTTTCTTTCTCCTTTTCTACTGATTCACAAGATATTAGAAACAAAAGTAAACTACAAAAAAATACTGTCGGTTTTATCATTTGACGGATGTATCAAAGCGATCTGAGTGCATTTTAGAACCCAACTCAGGTTTAAAAGTTATCTTTGCAAAAATTACAAGGTAGTTCATTTTATGAAAATATTGGTAACCGGTCCCGACGGTGTATTAGGGAGTAACATCGTTCGTGAATTATTGTCACGCGATTATAAGGTCAGCGTAATGTTGATGGATCAATCAGCAAAGACTCCAACACTTGATGGTTTAGCAATCGAGCGTTTTTACGGAAACATCTTGAATCCACAGGAACTTGATGCCGCTTTTGAAGATCAGGATGTTGTCATCCACTGTGCCGCGTCTACTTCCGTGTATCCTGCGAGAGATCCTATTGTGAATAAGGTAAACATCGAGGGAACGCAAAACGTGATTGATGCTGCGCTCAACCATAAAGTTCAACGAATGATTTATGTTGGAACGGCTAACTCTCATGGATATGGTGATGCAAAAGAACCAGGAAAAGAAGGAAACCCTTACACATCGATTAAGTACGGATTGGATTACATGGATTCTAAGCGCAAGGCTCAAGAAGACATTGTTAAGGCTGTTCAACAGAAGAATCTACCAGCGATCATTGTAAACCCAACTTTTATGATCGGGCCTTATGATTCGAAGCCTAGTTCAGGTGCAATGATTTTGGCTGTTCACCAAGGGAAAGTTCCTGGTTATACCAAAGGAGGAAAAAATTTCGTTGCTGTAAAAGACGCTGCAGTTGCTATATCAAATGCTGTAACGATGGGTCGTATTGGCGAAAGTTATATCCTCGGAAACGAGAACCTAACGTTCAAGGAAGCCTTTGACATGATAGCGGACACGATTGGGGCTAAAAAGATCAAGATGGGACTTCCAAACTTTATTGTAAAAGCGTATGGATCGATGACTTCTTTCTTTGCAAAGCTCTTTAAGTTTACTCCTGCCGTTACAAAAGAACTCGCTACTATTTCATGTGATATTCACTATTATTCACCTGAAAAAGCACGAAAAGAATTAGGATTACCCTCCACACCTGTGAAAGAAGCTGTTGCTGAGTGCTTCGCATGGTTCAAGGAAAATGGATATTTAGATAAGAAATAGGATGTTTAAAGATAAAGTCATCATCGTAACAGGTTCTGTTCAGGGAATAGGAAAACGTACAGCTGAATTATTGGCTGAACGTGGGGCGAAAGTCGTGATCAATTCGAGAACTGCAGCGAAAGTCGATGCAACAGTTGAAGAGTTTACTTCGAAAGGACATGATGTATTAGGCATCACTGGAGATATTTCAGATTTCGATTTCTGTATGGAAATGAAAAATCAGACTGTTGCAAAATACGGTCGTGTTGATTACCTCATCAATAATGCTGGTTTGGCTGCAAAGGGAACCATTTCAGACACCCAAGCGAATGTCTACAAGAAAATGTACGACGTGAATGTTCTCGGTAGCCTCTACCCTACTATGGTATTTCTTCCTGAGATCAAAAAAACCAAAGGCGGTGTGCTGTTTATTTCGTCCATGGCTGGAATTATTGGATTACCTAGTTACTCCGCTTATTCTGGAACGAAGCGCTCAATTGTCAGTCTTGCTGAAAGTCTCAAAAATGAATTGGTCGATGATGAAGTATACATCGGTGTGAACTATCCTGGATTCACCGAGAATGACGCAAAAAAGGAAATTTTATCACCAACAGGTGAGGCGAATGTAATGGTAAAGCGAGACGACGTGAAGGTTGAGCCACTGGATAAAACAGTGAACAAAATCATCCGTCAGATTGAAAAACGTAAATTCCGTTCATATTCTTCATACAAAGGACGTGGCTTGCAAACAATGTATCGTTTGTTCCCGACGCTTTCTTTGGCTATTTTGAAAAAGAATAGAAGGAAAATAATGGACATGCAGTAAATCTAAATGGTACAATGTTAATTGGTCAGGACTTTGAGAAAATAGAATTCAATTTTTTAGGTTTCGAATTTTTAGAACCAAATGCTCTTTATGGTGATACAGTTGTTTCAATACTCGCCATTTGTTGTGGTTTAATTACCTCACGCTATTACAAGCAAACTCAATTACTATTTTTCAAACATTGGAAGCATTTTTTTTATGTTTTCGGAATAGGATTCTTCCTTGGTGGATTGGGTCATTTTTGCTATGGTTATTGGGGAATTCCAGGAAAGATTCCTGCGTGGTACATCTCCGGAATTTCGAGTTCTATCTTTATAGAGTTCGCAATGGCTTCGCTCCTTCCGAAAGAAAGATACCACAGTTTGAAACGCTTTTTCATTATTAAAATCGCAATCATTTGGATCATTCAAGCGCTTGTTATTGCTTTTATTGATTTAGAAAAAGAGCCTGGATTAGGGTTAATAGGACCGATTTTAGCAATGGTCACAGCACTACCGACATCTCTGGGAATGTTGGGTTACCGCTTCTCTAAATCAATTACTCCTTCGTTTAAGTATTTCTGGTGGAGTTTGGTTGTATTTTCTCCCTCCTTGTTGTTTCAAGCGATGAAGATAAACTTCCATCAATGGTTTGATAGAAACGACGTGAGCCACGTTCTAATGTTCTTTAATATTCTATTGTATTTCCTTGCCGTGAAGGGATACTTTTACTTTCAAAAAGATTCTGATGAAGGGAAGAAATCAATAGAAGATCGCGGCTCTCTTTCTTAACGCTGGATCATTAATCGCTCGTAAATCGGGAATGGTTCTCCTTCACTATCGTAAGCTGAAACCATGTACATATAGCTTCCTGATTCTACCATTTCTCCTGTACGTTTGTCGCTACCATCCCATCTAAACGCTGGATCATTCGATTGGAAAACGATATCACCAGAAGGGTTGAACACCACTACTGAGAAATCTGTTAAGCCTTCGCTTTCCAGTTCGAAGTAATCATTTCTTCCATCGCCGTTGGGTGTAAACACATTTACATAACGTTTAATTGGCTCCAATTTAGGAGTAGAAGCGGTTTCTAGTTGTTCGGGGTCCGGCGCATTAGTAGGAGCACCTCCATAATTTGTCAAACTGCCGTAAGTAACGCCTTCAACAATGGTAGGTTCAGACGTTTTGTCTCCTACAATAGTTGTCGTTCCTTTCGTAGGCATGGCATCAACAAGAGGTTCTGGATTGGGAGTTGTAGTTGTTTTTTGATTGTTAGGAGTTGTTGAATTAGAGCTGGTTTCAGAAGTCTCTTTATTAGATGAGGAATTACCTAAGTAGGTAGTAACATCTCTGAAATCTTCAGGAAACGTCAATTTCTCATCAGAAACTTCTGCTACTTGCTCTTGTTTATTTGTCGTAGTTGACGTAGGTGTTTCCTGTTGAACCTTAACCTCTTTAGCTGGTTCTTCGGAAACTATTTCTTCTGGAGATGATGTTAACAACACAACAGTTGTGATGGCCGCTACGGAGACACCGACGCCAATAGCCACTTTCGCTAGAACAGAAAGTCCTGTAGCTGTTGTCGTAGCAGTACCCGCGGCAACTTGTGACGAAATATTCGCCCACAGTTCCGGATTTACCGGTGCTTCGTAATTCCCAAGCTTTTGGGAAAACAGTTCTTTTATGTTGTCTTTACCTTCCAATTTCTAATTCTTCTACTTTTGTTCGTAAGTATGCTTTGGCGCGAGAATATTGCGATTTTGAAGTGTTTTCTGAAACTCCCAGTTTCTCAGCTATTTCCTTGTGAGAGAAACCTTCAATCGCGAACATATTGAATACTGTTTTGTAACCATCTGGCATCTCATGAATGAGCTTTAATAAGTCTTCTTCAAGTAGAGATGACAATGCATCTGCATCAGATTCGACTTTGTAATCAACATCATCCATGGAAACATTCGTCTTGAATTTATTGGTTTTTCTCAACTCATCCAAGGCGGTATTCACCATTATTCTTCTTACCCAACCTTCCAATGATCCGTTTCCTGTATACTTATCAAGTTTTGTAAATACCTTCACAAATCCATCTTGTAATACATCTTCTGCCTGCGCCTGATCCTTCATGTACCGCAAACAAACACCCATCATTTTTGGGGCATACATTTCAAACAACTTCTGCTGAGCTCGCTGATCTCCTTCAATACAATTTTTTGCTAAAGTAATTTCATCCATCGCTCGCGCTTAATACCAAGACTTAGATAGTTTAAAAAAGGTTGCATCTATCTTGTAAATAGCGAAAGATAACAATCCTATTGCTGTTCAAATAACGTAAAAATACTCACACAAGTACGTAACTATATTGGATTCTCAATTTCTTTTGACTCATGTAACGCGCGCCATAAATGGCGTTAATACCCTAGTAAATAAATAGGAAAAGCTTAATTTAGCATTACCAAAAACATTCAATGAAGTTTATTTTATTCCTGACGTTCGCGTTAGTTACTTGTATAGCGTCTGCTCAAGATTCACCTAAAATTTCTCTAAAAAAAGGAAATTGGATAGCTGAACTGGCGTTGAACGCGAATGATAAACTTCCTTTCAATTTTGTTGTTTCAAAAGCTATCGATGGTTACGAGTTCATGGTTGAGAATGGTGAAGAAATGATCAAACTCAACAAACCTGAACAAAAAGGAGACAGCTTATATGTACGATTTCCATTTTTTAACTCAATGTTGGTTTTTAAAGCAGAGACGAGACGATCAATCAGCGGATATTGGGTCAATTTCAATAAAAAGGGTGACTACAAAATTCCTTTCTCTTCCAAAAAGAAACGCTCACGTCGATTTTCACGTGCGAAACGAAAAGTAATGGATACCTACCTGGATGGTAAATGGGAAGTCACATTCGAACCAAATACAAATTCTTCTTATCCTGCAGTGGGAATCTTCTCTCAGGAGAAAGGAAAAAGTGAAATCTCTGGAACATTCTTAACGGAAACAGGCGACTATCGATTCCTGGATGGAAACGTTGTTGACGACAGTCTATTCCTTTCTTGTTTTGATGGATCACACGCTTTCTTATTCAAAGCCCATATCAACGACGAGAAACTAAGTGGTAAGTTTTTTAGTGGTAAGCACTGGTCATCATCCTGGGAAGGAAAAAGAAATGAAAACTTCGAATTGAAAAGTCCAGAAGATCTTACATACATCGTTGATGACAAAGAAGTAGCCTTCACATTGAAGGATATGGAAGGAAAAGATTTCTCATTTCCCAATGAAAATTATGAAGGTAAGGTGACAATCATTCAAATTATGGGAACGTGGTGTCCGAATTGTCTGGATGAAACCATCTATTATAAGGGACTGTACGATAACTACCACGCTCACGGATTAGAGATTATATCCATTGCATATGAAGTAGGAGAATCGACAGAAGATTACATCGAAGCTGTTACGCGACTAAGAAATAAACTCAGCTTAAACTTCAATTTCATCATAGGTGGTTCAGCGAAAAAGAGTTTGGCTTCTGAGCATTTTAGTATGTTAAATGAAATCATCTCTTTTCCAACGAGTATTTTTATTGGAAGAGATGGACAGGTTAAACGCGTTCATACAGGGTTTAATGGTCCTGGAACGGGTGATTACTACACCGAGTACGTTCAACACACGAATTCCTTGATTGAGCATTTGTTAGCGGAATAATTCTTTACCACAAAGGCACGGACCGCTGCGCGGCACAAGGATTACATTCGTTTTTTTTTGAAATTAAGAAAGTAATTATAACAAACACAGCTTTGTGCGCCTTGTGTCTTTGTGGTTTTCAAAGTTAAACACACGCAATTTTTCCTACACGGCGCTCGTGACGTCCTCCTTCAAACTCTGTAGACAAGAAAGCATCCACCATTTCCAATCCTTCTGCCTCAGAAATGAAACGAGCTGGTAGTGCGATAATATTTGCGTTGTTATGCAGTCTGGCTAATTCTGCCAACTCTTTCTTCCAGCACAAAGCACTGCGTACACCTTGATGTTTATTCGCAGTCATATTGATCCCGTTTCCAGATCCACAGATTAAAATTCCGAGCATTCCTTCATTTTCTTCTACCATGTTGGCAACAGGATGACCGAAGTCAGGATAATCTATGCTTTCCTCAGAATAACAACCAAAATCCTTTAGTTCATATCCTGCAGCTTCTAGGTGTTGAATAACTGCTGATTTCAATTCAAATCCTGCGTGATCTGCTCCAATTGGAATAACTTTTTTCATGGTATCAAGGTGTTTTCGACAAAGCTACTTGTTATTCACATTTGTTCAAAGTTTTAAACATCAGAAAATATACACCACCGTAAACAGTAGGATTCCACTCTTGACTTATGAACGGTTTATGAATTTAAATTGTTGATTACTGTTCAGAACTTTCAACATCTTTTTCTTGGATTATTCATAAAGCTGTATATACTAATACGTATTTCAGAAATCCTAGGAAAGTTTTGTTGATTTCTTAGTGAATTATCACTACTTCATACACAAAAATTGATTGTACAAAATGTAAGTTTTCATGAACATCTGAGAATTCAACACAATTGTGAATAAGTCCAAAAAAACCAAGCAGAGTAATCATTCTATACCTGCAAAACTTGTTCATAACCCCACAAAGATTCTTAATAAGTCGAATTCCTAATAATATTCACACTAGTTCTACACATATTAACAACCTTAATAAAGAATAATAGAACTTCTTTTATAAAAGATCTTTAATCTATTTTATTCAAATACATCGTACGAGACAAGAAATTCGTTTTATCCAAAAGTATTGCTATCTTAAAGTAGATTATTACCTAATTAACTGATAAATAATAGGTTAAATTTTTAAAATTAAATAAAAATAGGTGGGAGCCGCGCTGAAATTTGATCAGCTGTTTAGTTAATCGAAAAAGAACCTTTAATTTAACGCCTCTTACCCTACATTCGTAAACTGAATAAATTGAATTTTTGGAACTTTCTGGATAGTAATAAAGGCGAATTTCGGCCGTATTTCGAGCATGAAAACAGCCTAACACGCTTGGCTAAAACTCAATTAATTGCTGCGCTAGTCATTACGCCAATTTATTCTATGATCGTGTATTCGGCGGATGTTCCACCTGTTTATTTTTGGTTAGGAGTGAGCTACACGATTGGTATGATTTCCTACATCGTACTATGTGGATTAATCCCTTTTCTAAGAGATAAGCTCATTCTCTTCTTTTTTGTTCACCTTTTTGGAATGACTGTGTTCGCATTTTACAGTTTGTTTCAGAATGGAATGACCCAGATTGAATACCTGTGTTTTTTCGCATTGTATAGTTTGACGGTCTTCATCATCCAACGATGGTATCCTGCTGTGCTCTATAATATTTTCGTTTTGGTGCTTTTGATCTATGGATTCGAAAAAACTCCAGACGCTGAAATGAGCAGCACGCTCGCATATGGATTGTATGCTACTCTTGCTATGAGCTCGACGGTTGTATTGTTTTCAAGAGATAAAATGATCAATGATATCGAAGACTACTCGGAGTACCTAAAAAAGATTATCGACAACCCAGGATCCGGATATATTCTCTTCGATTTTGATAGAACGAATCCAATTTTAACTGATTACAATACTGCCGTTCTGAAAGAACTCGGTCTTCAATCTAAGAAAGAACATCAACTAAAACTTCAATTTTTCTCGCATTTCACAGCCTATGATTTGGATAAAATCCAGCAGCTAAAATTTGGTAGTAAGTATGTGAAAAGGATCAAAACAAAAACGGCTATTCAAAACGTTTTGGAGGTCAATATCATCATACTGAGATTAAAAACACGAACGTATTGGTTGGCAAAAATCAATAATGTTACCGAAGAAATCAAAAAGCGCCAGGAGCTGGAAATTAACGAAAAGAAATACAGAAATCTGTACTATCGAAATAAGGCAGGTGTATTTACGATGAACAAAGAATCCGTCATAATCAACGGAAACACGTCCTTCTTTTCCATGTTGGAAAACACGATCAATATCGGTGAAAAATTGTTTTCAAAAGAACGTTCGGAAGATTGGGATTTCATCTTAAACACACTCGATAAAAAAGAAAGCGTCCAGAATTATCAAACACAATTAGAGCTGGAAAATAATCAACAAAAAACCTTAATTTTTAGTTGGTACCTCGATTCTCAAACGGGACTAATTGAAGGATCTGTAATTGATTTAACTCACATCCAGAAAGCGTCGCAGGCACTGAGGCAAAGTGAACGGAAGTATCGTTCGATTTATGAAGAGTCAAATGATGCGATTTTGATTTTGGATGGAGATCAAATTGTAGATGTGAACCGTCGTGCTATACAGCTTTTTGGAAAGTCAGAAAGGAAGCTGTTACAGACGAAACTCTTCGATTTAAGTTTGGATAGATCTTCTGAGAACAAAGAGAAGTACAATGATTTAAGAAAGAAGCTTCTCAATATTCGAAGTATTAAGTTTGATTGGAGATTTGATGGAAATAGTCGAGTAGTAGAGGGGGAAGTTTCCTTCATTGAAATTCAACTAGAAGATAGGTTGTTTTATCAATGTGTAATTCATGATCAAACAGAACTGAATCGGACGATGCGCTCCATCGAACAGAACAGAAAGAACCTCGAAAACATTCTGGAGAATACCCCAGAAGGAATTTTAATTGTTCACGAAGGAAAAATTCTATACAAAAATTCAGAAATCAAGTTAATTCTGGGTGAAGATATCGCCTTAGACGCATTATTTGCGAATGATGGACAACAATTCTTTAATAAATGCATGGAACTGCATAAGTCGTCAGGAAATCATCAAAATATCCAATTAGATTTAGTGGATAAGAAGGGAGAATTGCTTCAAGTAGATGTGAGTTTAGTGTCTACGAATTATGAAGAGAAAGAAGCGACGCTTATCATCATTAAGGACATTTCTGTGCAGAATATCCTAGCCAAAGAGAAATTGAGGGCTGAACTCGCTGAAGAAACGAACAAACATCTTGAGAGCGAAATCAAGGAGCGTATCAAAGCACAGCGTCTATTACAAGAACAGTTCTTGAGGACAAAAGCAATTCTGGACAGTTCTTCGAATACCTTCCTACTTACACTTTCCTTAGATAAAAATATTTCTTCGTTCAATACTCATTTTGAGAAATACGTACTGAACCTCACGGGCGAGCCTATTCAAGAAGGGCTGAAATTTGTAGATTACTTCGTCGGAATTTTTTCGCCTGTTCAAATTCGCTTTTTCGGATCTCAATTTGATAAAGTAACCAAAGGAGTTTCGCAGCAATACGAAGTATTATTAGACCGGAAGGGTAAGAACAACTGGTTAGAAATCTACATGAACCCTATTTATGATACGGAAGGGAATGTGGCGGAGATTTCTTTGGTAGCACATGATATCAGTGAAAAGAAAAGCTGGAGTAATGAAATTGTAGAGTCCTTAAAAGAGAAAGAGGTGATGTTGAAAGAAATTCATCATCGTGTGAAGAACAACCTTCAGATTATTTCGAGTATTCTGAATCTTCAGTCGTCATTTGTAAGTGATGAAAATACCTTAGAAATTCTTCAGGAAAGTAGAAATAGGATTCGTTCGATGGCAATTATTCATGAAAATCTCTATCGAACAGAAGATTTTTCGAGCATTAACTTTGCAAACTATTTAGTCAATTTAGTTACAAATTTGATAGCTTCTTACCGTATTCGGGAGGTGATACACCTAGACTCGGATGTTGATGAGATTGATCTTGTTCTGGATCAAGCTATTCCTTGCGGACTTTTGGTAAATGAGTTGATTACAAACTCGTTAAAATACGCTTGGACGGATAAACAGGAAGGTATAATTAAACTAAAATTACACCAGTCAGGATCATCCGTAACCCTTATAATCGCTGACAATGGTTCAGGTCTTCCAAATAATTTCGAAGATATGAGCTGCGATACACTAGGGTTACAGTTAGTTGTCACCCTTGTAGAGCAACTGGATGGTGAACTGACAGTAAATGTGGATAGCGGAACGGAATATTTGATTAAATTTGATAACATCAAAACCCTTACAGATGGCGAAAATTAATGTTCTCGTTGTTGAAGATGAATCTATTGTTTCCAAAGATATTCAGCACAGTTTAAAAAAATTAGGTTACAACGTAGTTGGAGCGGCTTCCACAGGTGAGAAGGCAATCGAACTAGCGTCTAGTACAATTCCTGACATCATTTTGATGGATATCATGCTCAAAGGAGATATGAATGGGATTGAAGCAGCTGATGAAATTCGTAAGGAACTCTCAATACCTGTAATTTTCCTCACGGCATACGCCGATGAGTCTACGCTGTCGAAAGCAAAAATTACAGAACCATACGGGTACATTCTGAAACCATTCAAGGAAATTGATCTGCACACAACAATTGAAATGGCCATCTACAAACATAGCCGTGAACAAGAAGTTGTGAAGGAAAGAGACTTGCTGTTTTCGCTTGTAGAGAACAAAGACTCTCAGCAGAAAGGCTACATTTTCGTGAAATCGAATAGTAAGTTGGTCAAGTTGAAAAGCAAGGACATTTACTACATTGAAGCCCTGAAAGACTATGTGGTTATTCACACGCAGGATTCTCGATATACGATTCATTCAACAATGAAAGATATCGATTCGAAAATGGGGAATGAAGAATTCGTTCGTGTGCACAGGTCATTTATCGTCCGTCTGGACAAAATAGCGACCATAGAGTACCCGAACTTAACATTAGAGGACATCGATAAGCTGATTCCAATTGGAGGGTCCTACCGCGATGATTTGAATAATAAGATCAAGTTGGTTTAATCACTCATTCTCATGGACCCGGGTTTCGAGCGCCTCACCCCTCTCATTTTCCAGTACTTATTACAGATGGGTGAGGCTCTC
>JBGCDF010000274.1:0-3111 GCA_045105095.1 Crocinitomicaceae bacterium
AAAATTGTTTTAAGAAATGTTCTCGACAACGCCATTAAATTCTGCGGTAACGGAGACCAAATTTCGATTTACACACGCGATCATTCCAACTCGGAAGTAGCCTTAATTGTCGAAGATACGGGCGCTGGAATAAGTCAGTCTTCGCTCAATGAACTTCTAAAAAAGACAAGGTCGATGTCCAATTCTATTAATCAGGAACGCACGGGATTAGGCCTTCACTTGTGTCATGCTATGCTCCTTAAAAATGGAGGTAAATTGGACATTGAAAGCAAAGAAGGCGTCGGAACCAAGCTGATAATCACCCTACCATTAAGTCAAGATTATGAATAAAGTAAACATACTACTCATCGAAGATTCACCAGAGATCAGCGATTCACTCAAGTCCTTACTGGAAGACAATGATTTCAACGTCGCTGCGATCGCAGATAACTACAAAGATGCGCTGGAAATCGTTTATAAGGAATCCATCGACCTTGTGATTATTGATGTATTTCTCAACGGAGTTCCTGATGGCATCACTTTCGCTGAAACGATTAGCACTGTTCCAGGAGCACTAAAACCGTTTATTTTTCTCACCAGCTCTAAAGATCGACGCATCTTCGATCGGGCGAAACTGACGAGCCCTTTTGGTTTTTTGCTCAAACCATTTAATGAATTGGAGGTAATCTATTCCATCGAGATGGCTCTTGAAAAATTTTATGATCAAAGCATGGCTCTGACAGGCGAAACGAAGAATGTTGTCATTAATGATGATCATCTTTTTATCAAAAAGAATAAGTCGCTGAAAAAGGTATTCATAAAGGATATATTGTATGTCGAAGTTGAAAAACGCTATTGTAACATTCACACTTCAGATGAGCGATTCGTCGTGTTGATTTCGTTGGTAAAGATTTCAAGCTTGTTCGAAAAGCATCAGTTTATTCGAACCCACCGGAACTTTTTGGTTAACGCTACAATGATCCGAGAAATCATCTTAAACGAAGATTCGATTATTTTGGAAGGAAACGTTTCCGTCCCATTAAGTGATAACTACAAGAAGTTGACAAAAGATCTCAATTTGCTCAGCTAACTAATCACCATTTATTGCTCATTCATAAATGCGCCAATCATATCTTGATTGACAGCACTCCCCTGCCCTCAATTTGAGTAGTAAATATCAATCTCAGTCTCAAAAAAGGATTCATCATTTTCCCCTCTTGTGACAAAGAATGAAGCGCTTGTGACATTCTAAAAAATGCGCATCTATTTCTATCCAATATTTGTTGTGTAATCAACGAACAACTGATTGCACAGCGGAATCCGAAAAGCTGATCATAACAGAGTAGGAAATTTAATCCACTAAACATTCACATTATGGATTTACGAACATTTTTTGGGGACTGGACGGTTAATCAGACCATCCTCGTAAAACAAGGAGACAAGAGTTATTTAGCCAGTCTCAAAAAATTCACAGCAGACGAAGTCCTTATCAAAACTTCATCCGAACGAACCTTAGACTCATTCTCATTTGGAATTATCAGTCAATCACACGGGACAGAATCGGACACGTACGATGCAACCCTTCAAACAGGAATAGGAATTATTCCATCAACTTATGCTGGAGGCGACTTGAAAGGAGTTGTATTGCTTCACTCTCCAAAGCCCTCTTCTCTTGTTGTCAGTGGAGAATACATCTTATCATCAAACACCATCTCATTTAGAGTCTCTGGTAACATGGCCATGACCAGAAAATACGGAAGCGAAGAGAAAAGTACCTTACTCGTTAACATCAATGAACCAAGTTCAGACGTTCAGGTGTACGAGTTTATCGGCGAACGCTAATCAATCAGAATTAGCCCAAATTTGCTCGAGAATGCACCATAACGACACAGGCAAAGCACGGTGCTCAACCCATATTTTCAATGAGCCTGATTCAAATAGACTTTTTTGAGCAATTAGTGGAGCAGAACCCACTCAAACAAACGATCCTCTCTGTAAGGAAAAATACAGACGCGGCTTCTGAAAAGCGATATGAGTAGGAAAATTAATACTAATTATTATGTCACAAATTTTTATTGCAATTACAGTAGATGCGATTTCACTCGCAGCAAACAAACCAGGAGGTAGCTGGGACAGCCCCATTTCACTAGGCACTTATTCCGATTCAGATGTTTATATCGAAATGATGGCGCAAGGCGACGCGGTAGTGAATGATCAGGGAGAATCTGAATTAACCATTGAAGCATCAGTTGGAGATGAGATCATCTATACTATTTCCGCTCCTGGAGCAGGACAGAACTACTACCCGGTTCTGTACGATGTTGATCTGAAGGAATCATATGTAACAAGTCTAGGGTCAAATACTGCTGTTTGGAGCAATTACTGTCTGCAAAGCAATACAGGATCAGGTGTAGAACCCGTATTCGTTGACACAATTCCAACAGGATTCACAAACGCTGGAGATCCAAACACGTTTATTTGTTCACAATGGCTATTCGAAGTAAACGCGGTAGGCAATACTGGATATACAATGTCATTTGCCGTATTGGATACGCAGACTGGCGATGTTATTGGATACTATAAGTGGGACCCATTCATCAACGTTCAAAACTAATTCATTGAACATTTCGTTAACGAGAATGTTATAGTGACATTCTCGTTTTCATTTCTTATTCAAATGTGGATGCAGATGTATCTAATCTTAGACTACTCCATCAACCGCGCAATCCGCTTCGTTTTCTCAAATTGCTCCAAAATAATCTTCGCGAATACTGTCAATGGAATAGACATGATCATACCAGTTATTCCCCACACATACCCCCAGAACATCAACATTACGAGGACAACAATGATATTAATCGAGAATGATTTACCCATAAATATCGGCTCTAGAATAGAACCGAAAATCACTTGAACTCCGGTAACGGAAAGCACGAAATACAGGAGTGAAGTACCAATTTCTAGCTCAACAAAGGCGAAAATGGAACACATAATAATCGCAATAAAGGAGCCGACCATTTGGACGAAATTAATCGCAAAGGCGAAGATTCCCCAGAAAATTGGGAAGCTCACGCCGAATGTATAGCAGACGAACCCTGTTCCAATACCCGTTCCAGCGCTGATCAAAAATTT
>JBGCDF010000275.1:0-10083 GCA_045105095.1 Crocinitomicaceae bacterium
GGACATATGACGATGGTTCTGGAAATGTCGTCACGCAAACCCAGGATGTAATTATTGATGATAACGTAGCTCCAGTACCTGATGTGGCTCAGTTACCTGATTTAACAAATCAGTGTGAAGTAACGACACCAGTTGTTCCAACGGCAACAGACAATTGTGGCGGGCTAATTATTGGAACGACAACAACGACATTCCCAATTGCAACATTGGGAGCTTCAACCATTACATGGACCTTCGATGATGGAAATGGAAATACATCCACACAAACACAAAACGTAATCAACCCTACGATTGACAATACTGTAAGTGTTAGCGGTACAACGCTACAGGCAAATCAGACAGTCGCAGGCTATCAGTGGTTGGATTGTGATGCTGCTTTTACTCCAATTAGCGGAGAAATTAATCAATCCTTTACGCCCGCAGTAACAGGGAATTTCGCAGTAGAAATTGATGTACAAGGATGCGTAGACACATCAGCTTGCGAATTAATTGATTTCACAGGTATTGATGAGTTGACTATTAATGGTAAGGAATTGGTTAAAATCGTTGACCTGCTAGGACGAGACACACCATTTAAACCAAATACACCGCTCATTTTCATCTACAGCGATGGAACAATGGAGCGAGTAATGGAAGTGAACTATTAAATTCATGAATCAGTTTCGGAACCTTTGCTCCGAAACTGATTTTCTTTCTGTGTTATTGGCCAACCATTTGCGAAAACGTTAATACGATAAATTCCGCTGGTCGCACAGGGGCAACTTGAATCGACACACGCATGTAACCATTTAGCACATCTTCGTCCGTCATCGTTTGACCTAATCCGATTAGAACTTGATAACTCGTTGCTGGTGTTGTACCTGCAAAAGCTCCTTGGTTGAACAAGCCAAGCAAATAGCTTTCAATCATCGTTTTTACTTCAACCCACGTGTTGTGGACGTTTGGTTTAAATACATAGGCTTCTAACGCCATGCTGATATCAGTTTCCAAGGCTATGAATAGGCGTCGAACATTGATGTATCTCCAGTCCATACTGTTTCCATCATTCGTTCGAGCTCCCCAAACGAGTGTACCTTTGCCTGTGAAACTGCGAATGGCGTTAATCGATTTGCCAGCGACAGCATCTACATTCATAGTTTCTTGTTCTTCGTTCGTGATTTTTACCAAAGGTCCAGTAACGCCGGTTGGTGAGACATTCGCAGGTGCAGTCCAGACTCCTGTGGCACTATCTAAGCGAGCATATATTCCCGCCATAAATGGAGAGGGAGGCATGTTGATATAGTAATTCGCTAAAAAAGCTCTAACGTCTTCCTTGATGGCAGTAGATTCTTCCGATGAAAGTGGATTACCGTCCAAATAGACATTTGTGAGATCATGCCGGTAAGCGTATGGCGTGAGTGATTTCAAATAAGGAAAGTAAGCTCCGGCATAGCTCGAACTTAACGCATCGGGATTGACGTGATTCCTATATTGGTCGAGATCATCAGTGTTTAGCTCAGAGCTATTTGCATCCGCCTGAATCACATCCATGATGGTGAAATACTTCTTTTTTTGCTGCGAGAAATTGATGAATTGTGTTCCCCATGAGTAATAATGAGCAGCTCCGAATCGTATGAGGTCGGTTGGCAGAATCAGGGTGGCAGTTTCGGCCTGTTCAATTGCCATCTGAATGAAATTCATCTCATTATTAATCTTCGAAGCGAAGGAAAGGGAGAAATCTGAATACGTGCCAAGTGAAAGTACATAACAAAGTCCGCCACCATTTGTGAAGTAGTTTGATACAGAAGGATATATTAATCCAGGATCGTAGATTTCGGTACCATCGCTATTCTTATTCTGTGCTGAATAGACGGCGTTTCCATCGTCATCAGTCGTTTTGGTAATGTAAATACGACCAGTTACATCAGCACCTCCAAATAAATTTTCAAATTCCAGCATACTGGAAATTAAAACTGGGACTGTTACGATCGTTGAATCCTTTACCTTCTCTAGCGGTTTTCCTTCTGTATCAACTGCTTTTTCTGTAAAGCCAATGAATATGGGAATAGCCGTTTCGTTAGATACAATGCTCGATCCGAATGAGTCTTTTTCTACGACATATATGCCGGGAGTTTTGTAATCTGCCATTTTTTTTG
Organism: Crocinitomicaceae bacterium; assembly: GCA_045105095.1. Taxonomy (GTDB): domain Bacteria; phylum Bacteroidota; class Bacteroidia; order Flavobacteriales_D; family Crocinitomicaceae; genus UBA4466. Next base: position 2,136 of record JBGCDF010000275.1, read on the forward strand.
TGGTTAAGAGTTAATGTGTCAATGCAAGAGCATTGAAGAGTTTAGGCAAACAAAATAAGGAATTTGATTGATATCGATGTGGTGAAATCACTAATGCAATGCGGTAAATCACTTAAATGGATTTCTGCTATTGTTTTCGGTGGAATCACAATTGAATCTAGATGGATCGTAATGGCGAGGTGCTTCAAATCCTTTTGTAGAAATATTCAAACTTGAATCAGCATATACTTGCTGCATATAATATCCGTAAATGGGAAGTGAGGCTCTGGCTCCTTGTCCCCATGTCATCGATCGGAAACGAACTTGTTTGTCTTCACCACCTGTCCAAACACCCGTTACCAGATCGGGAGTTGCTCCAAAGAACCACATGTCAGAGTTTCCTTGAGTTGTGCCTGTTTTTCCTGCCGTGGGATGGGTAATTCCTCCCCATTTTTTATGCCATCTCAAACTGGTGGATGTTCCCCCTTTTACGACCAATTCCATCATTTGGAGGATATCGTAGCTAATCATAGGATTAATCACTGGATTGGAAATTACCCCTGAGGAATAAATAACATTTCCATCTTTGTCTTCAATCCTACGGACCGTTTTTGGAATCACGTATTTACCATTGTTGATGAAAGTGGCATACGCCGCAGTTGCTTGAAAAAGAGACATGTCAGGAGTTCCCAAACACATCGAAGGAATAACCTGATCTTCCGGAATGTCTATGTTCATTCGTTTGAAGAGTGTTGCAACAGTCGTAGGCCCTGAACAGGCTCCCATTAAGGACATCATTGGAACGCTTACGCTTCCTGAGGAATGGGTAAAACCATCTTTTACTCGCCTTACGGAAGTTCCTGATGGACACCATCTTCTTCCGCTAGGATCGCATGGATCGACACAATAACTGTCCTCGCTGAGAATCGTGCACGGTTCGGCTACGCCCATTGAAAAACCAGCCGAGTAAATGAACGGTTTGATGGCACTACCGATTTGTCGTTTTCCTTGTCGTACATGATCAAATTTGAAGTGATCATAGTTTATTCCTCCAACCCAAGCTTTCACATGACCTGTTGAAGGCTCGATAGAAATGAGCCCTGATCGAATGATGTTTTTATAGTATCGAATAGAATCATTGGGAGTCATGATCGTATCGATGTCTCCACTCCAAGAAAAAACACGCATATTCACTGAAACATTAAAACTTGTCTCGATTTCTTCATCAGAATGCCCTTGAGATCGCATCTGGGAATAACGGATAGAACTTTTTCTCGCCCGTTTCAGGATGTTGTGAATGGTTTGTTCCGACACCTTTTTACCGTTGTAGGTATTACTGAAGGGAAATGACTTAGTCGCCTCGTTATTCTTGGTAAAAGCGGGTTGAAGGTCTTCGGATAAATGTCGGTAAACTGCCGCTTCGGCGTATTTCTGCAGTTGGGGATCGAGTGTGGTGTAAACCTTCAACTCATCTTCATAAATACTATACTTGGATTTGTCCTTTTTGAGATGGAAGTATTGCCCATTCTTATCTTTCTCGTTTAGAATTGATTTCACTTCTTCTCGAAGGGACTCACAGAAGTATGGTGCGATGTCGTATCCATTATGGGAAAAAGTTCCAAGAAGGGTAGAGTCATCATCAGCATAGATGGATGAGGGGGACGGTACATCTTGATATACATCATTTTCCCATTTACAGCTTTTTACAACTAGCAACATCCAAATAAAAAGAAGAATGGAAGCTAGTCTTTTCACAACTTCTCCTTCAAAAAACGTCCTGTATGACTGTTCTTGTCTTTTATCATCTCTTCAGGAGTTCCCGAAAATACCGTATTTCCGCCTCCATTTCCTCCTTCAGGTCCCATGTCAATTACATGATCGGCGCATTTGATTACATCCAAATTGTGCTCAATGACGATGATCGAATGTCCAGCATTAATCAGCTCGTTCAAAGCGATGACCAGTTTGTTGACATCATGGAAATGCAAACCTGTCGTTGGTTCATCAAAAATGAATAGAGTAGGAGGGCTCGATTTTCCTTTGGATAGGAAGGAAGCCAGTTTGATTCGCTGCGCCTCGCCACCACTCAAGGTGCTGGAGGGCTGACCAAGTTGTAAATAACCCAATCCGACTTTTACCAGTGGTTCTATCTTTTGAACGATTTTTTCCTCAATGCGCGAATCTCCTTCTTTGAAGAATTCATAGGCAGAATCCACATCCATTTCTAATATATCCGCGATCGACTTTTCTCGGTAAAGAATGTCTAAGGTTTCCGTTTTGTAGCGCCGTCCCTTGCATTGTTCGCACGTCAGATGAACGTCCGCCATAAACTGCATGCTCACCGTGATTGTTCCTTCGCCATCACATACCTCGCATCGTCCTCCGTCTACGTTGAAGCTGAAGAAACCAGGTTTGTATGCTCTGGTTTTCGCTAAAGGTTGTCGAGCAAATAAATCTCGGATATCATCGAAGGCTTTCACATACGTGACAGGGTTACTTCTAGATGACTTACCAATAGGGTTTTGATCTACAAACTCGACGGCTTTCAAGCTCTTGAAGTCTCCTGAAAATGATCTGAAATCTCCTTGTTGATCACCATAAATTCCCAATTCTTTTCTCAAAGCAGGAAGCAGAATCTCTCGGACTAAGGTAGATTTTCCTGATCCGCTGACACCTGTTACGCACACCAAACTATGCAAAGGGAAATCGACATCGATGTTCTTTAAATTGTGCTGACGGGCACCCGAAATGCTCAGTTTGTTTTTGGTCTTTCTTCTTCGTTCGGGAACAGGAATCTTTTCTTTTCCAGTTAAATAGTCTGCAGTGAGACTATTCTTTGCCTTCGGCAATTGCTTGTGCGTCCCTTGAAAAACGATTTCACCTCCATAGACTCCCGCAAACGGACCGATATCAATGATTTCATCGGCAGCCTGCATGATGTCTTCTTCGTGCTCAACGACAATTACCGTATTACCAATATCCCGAAGCGAATGGAGTACTTTAATCAGTCGCTCGGTATCTTTCGGATGTAAGCCGATGGATGGTTCATCGAGGATGTACATCGAACCAACAAGACTACTCCCGAGAGATGTGGCTAGGTTAATTCGCTGCGATTCCCCTCCGGAAAGTGAGTTCGAGCGACGGTTTAAGGTTAAATACCCCAATCCAACATCCTCTAAAAATTGTAAGCGTTGCTGAATTTCTGGCAGAATCCGTTTTGTGATTTGCTTGTCATGCTTATTTGGCTTCATGGTGTTGAAAAACTCGATAGAATCAGAAATCGGGCTGAGGACAACGTCTGTGATAGATTTCCCTTCAACCTTCACATAGTTCGCATCTTTTCTGAGACGTGTTCCACGACAATCATGACAATCGGTTTTTCCTCTATATCGGGAAAGCATCACACGGTATTGAATTTTGTACGCTTTGCTTTCCACAAATTTGAAGAAGTCGTTAATTCCTTTTACTCTTCCTTTTCCGTTCCAAAGAATGTTTAATTCCTCTTCAGTGAGATCAATAACTGGTCGGTGAATGGGAAAACCAATTTCCGAGGCTTGATCAATGAACTTATCCTTATAACGGCCCATTTTTTCACCTTTCCACGGAATAACTGCTCCTTCGAAGACGCTCAAATCACGATTGGGAATCACTAAGTTTTTATCAATTCCGATTACCTGTCCGAATCCTTCACAGGTTTTACAGGCTCCAAAAGGATTATTAAATGTAAAAAAGTGCTCACTTGGAACTTGAAATTCCATTCCGTCTAATTCGAAACGATTCGAAAAGGAAGTCTTTTTTTCATCTTTCATTGTACGGATAACACAATCGCCGCCACCTTCGATGAATGCGAGTGAGATGGAATCTCCGTACCGAGATACCGCATCATCATCCGAGAAATCAATAGAAATTCTATCAATAACAAGGTAAGCACTTTCAATGCCCTTCGGGATATTGGCAATGGCGTCATCTACATTGATGAATTCATTTTCGATGTACAAACGAACATAACCTTGTTGTTTGAGTAATTCCAGACGTTTTTCGGTCCCGTAGGTTTCCGTTCCGATAAGAGGCGTTAGAATCAGGCATCTATCGCCATTCTCTTGCTTTCGAAGAAAATCGACTACATCAGAAACGGTATGTTTCTTTACTTCTTTGCCTGAAATAGGCGAGATGGTTTTACCGATTCGTGTAAAAAGCACCTTCAGGTAATCATATATTTCAGTACTTGTTCCAACTGTAGAACGTGGATTATTCGAAATAACTTTTTGTTCAATCGCAATGGCAGGAGAAATTCCCTTGATGTAATCTGCCTCAGGTTTATCGAGTTTCCCAAGGAATTGTCGAGCGTAAGATGACAAGCTTTCGATGTAGCGTCTTTGACCTTCTGCGTAGAGCGTATCAAAAGCGAGTGAAGACTTCCCTGAGCCTGAAAGCCCAGTAATAACGGTAAATTTTCCATGTGGAATCTTTACATCGATATTCTTCAGGTTGTGTACACGAGCACCTTTAATTTCAATTTCTTTTTGCTTCACAGAAGGATTTGCTATTGCCATAATTCAAAGATAAGAACGTGTGTTCAATAAATCAGAAAACAGAAAAATGTTTTCAAAAAATTTGCTAGTTCAGAAAAATGACGTAGTTTAGTCATTCAAATCAATTTAAAAACACACGGCGTATAGCAAAAACTTTACTTTAAAACAGTTTGGATTAATTAACTAACTAAAGTACAAGTTATGGCTATAAGTAAGTTCGAAGACCGTGAGTTGGTAAGTGCATACCTTAATGGAAATGAAAAAGCTTTTGAAACGCTATTGTTGCGTCACAAGGATAAAGTATATCGTTTCATTTATATGAAGGTTAGAGACGGAGCGCTTGCAGAAGATATCTTTCAAGATACATTTATTAAAGTTGTACGCACTTTGAAAAGTGGGGCATATAATGAAGAAGGTAAGTTCTTGCCATGGGCAATGAGAATTGCACATAACTTGATTATTGATTACTTCCGTAAGAAAAATAAAGTGCGTCTTATCTCTGAGTCAAGTTCATCACGCGATGATTACAATGTGTTCCATACCATTGACAGCGATGAGAAAAACGTGGAAGAGATGCTCACGCAATCTGAGTTAGAAGAACAAATGGTAGAGTTAATTGATTACTTGCCAGAATCGCAACGCGATATTTTAAAGAAAAGAATTTTCAAGGAAATGTCATTCAAGGATATTGCTGATGAAGAGGACATAAGCATTAATACGGCCCTTGGACGAATGCGATATGCCTTGATTAACTTGAGAAAGTTAATCGAAAAGCACAACCTCGTGACACATTTCTAGAAGAAAAATCCAATAACTGATTGATAATCCAATTCGATGCACTTCGAATTGGATTTTCTTTTTTTATTCGAATCGAGAGTCGTTTTGCACGAATCATTATTTTTACAAAAAAAACGAAGATGGCAAGAGGGAAAAAAATGGGAATCGGAAAAAAAATATTGTTACTGCTTTTAGCGGTTTTCATCATCATGCAATTTTCCAGAATTGACAAGACAAACCCAAAAGTTGATAAGGCGAAAGATTTCATCACGTTAGTTAATCCTCCGGCAGATATCGAAAAAACCATTAGGGCTGCTTGCTACGATTGTCACTCGAATGAAACAGAATACCCATGGTATACAAATGTTGCACCTGTTTCATGGATCATTGGGAATCACATTGAAGAGGGAAGAGAATATTTCAATTTTTCTACTTGGGCAGATTACGACGAAGACAAAAAGAACCACTTACTACATGAATGTGAGGAAGAATTAGAAAAGGAAGAAATGCCTCTCTCTTCCTACACATGGACACATGGAGATGCTAATTTGTCAGACGAAAAACGAGAAGAGTTAGCAGAATGGTTCGAAGATCAAATGACGGGACCAGATAAAGGTCACAGTCACGAAGAACACGAACACTAGATCAGAACTACCAGACATAAAAAAACGCAAGAGCCCATTACTCTTGCGTTTTTTCGTTTGTTGGAATTATATCTTGTTTGGTCCCGTATACACCGTATATTTAGCACCGTTCGAGTTGCTGTATGGCTCCTGCTCGTTTTTTGAAGCGTCCGCTGTTACATAGGTGTGAGTTCCTAAACTATCGTTTCCTATGGTGTCAGAGTCGCACAACTCTACCACAAGCGTCTCTTTGAACGTCATTGGCAAATTAGTTACCCAAACAGAGTCGTTGTTTGAGTCCATTGAGTGATAACCGTCTTTTGGGAATCTCGTTGGTCTTCCACCATCAGCTGTGTAATAGATGAAAACTTCATCATTTCCGATTTCTGAAGTGTTTTGACATGTGATTTTTTGCAGATACATTGTTACTGAATTTGACATTTTTTTAAGTTTAATAATGAATAAATAAAGTGTGTTAAACGTCTCTTTTTGAAATGGGTAACTAACATGTAGAATCAATCGTTAACGTCTGAACACATTGCAAATCTAGTGAGGGCAAGGGGCTCGTTTCAGGATAAAAACTTCCGAAAAGTAATTCACGTAAATTCTGAAATGTACCCGTATTTCTACCCGTTTTGAGCTGGGAGCGAGTTGATTGCAAGTGGGAATTTGTAATTTTCTCCAAATTCAAAAAAAGATTATGTGTAAAGACAAGAATGAAGAAGGTAACTCCTTAGAAGGAACAATTCACGCGGTGAGTTTTAATGACGCAATGGTAATGACCCAAAAATGGCAAGAAAAAACGGACTCATCAGGAAAGAAATATACGAAGTCGTATACGTTTAGCAAGGAAGATTTTATTGAAATCCTCAATGAGGAAGTTGTTCGCTATGTTCGGATTTATCCATGTGTAGAAGATGATGGATCAATCAACCTATTGGCTGTTGGTGCTGATTGTCATAATGTGGATATCATTAATGAAGGTTCAGAAGCGAGTGGTATTTACAATTTCGCTACTCCGTGTCCTGATACTTGTGGAGAAAGTCCGCTAAATCACGATCTAGAAGAATAATGGCTTCTTTGACACTTGTTGAGTCCTTAGCAACATTCGCAGCCCTTCCTATTATAATTCCTGTCATCGTTGGGATTAAAAGGTATACATCAATCTCGAAAGCGGAAAGATTAATTGTGGTATTGCTCATGTTCGCTTTGGTTTCGCAAGTTGTTGCGACCGTATTGTGGTGGAATAGAATCAATAATCTGTTTATTTCTCACTACTTCACAATTGTCGAGGGTTATTTACTGATGAGTTATTTTGCGCATTACCTAAGTAGCAAAGGAAGTAAATGGATAACTGGTCTCAAATGCGTCTTTGTCATTTTTTCATTGTCTCAGGTGTTTTTCTCATTTCCGAACTTAGGAATGAATGCTGCTTCGAAAGGCTTGGAAAGCATTCTGCTAATTGGAATTTCACTAGCGCTCTGGAGGAAAATAATGAAAGAGTATACAACGGAGAATTTATTGTCGAAGCCTGTCTTCTGGATAAATTCTGCTGTGTTGATTTATTTTTCCGCCAGTATGCTGCTTTTCATTTTTAGCGAGTCAATCTTGACAGGAAAGCACTCGGCTCGCATTCTCCTGTGGGGGATGCACTTGTTTTTTATGACCATATATTATGTGTTAATCGGAATTGGATTATGGAGAATTACTCGGAAATAACCTTTATCAAGTTGGTGGGAGCTGGTATGATGTTAGCTTTTGTTTTAGCCGCCGCGATTATCGTTTTCGTTCAGACGTATCAGCGCAAACTTGCAAAGCAACTTGTGAAGGTTCAGAAAATGAAAATCGAGCACCAAGAGATGCTAATCCAGTCGAATATTCAGGTAATCGAAGACGAACGGAAACAGTTTGCTTCGAACTTACATGATGTGATCGGTGCGCAAGTGGCCATAACGAAAATTACCCTGAGTAGTGCCGAAGAACTTGAAGAGTCAAATCAACAAACAGTAGAAAGAACAATGGAAATGTTGGACGAGA